>CAXMZV010000348.1:0-5046 GCA_964199985.1 Candidatus Ilumatobacter isfjordensis
CCCAAGTGAAACGTCTCTGCCATGTTGCCACCGTAGCCGAGCACACGTCCTCACGTCCCGGGACGAAAGCCCTCCTCCGAAATTCGTGCCGCCGGTCAGCGCTTGCAACGCTTTGTGTGAGGACATGGTCTGTCCAACGGCGCTTGTGCTCACACGAAGCACGACTCGATGACTGGCTGAGCGGAATCAGTGGCCAGTGACGCCGTGGTACGGGCGACCGGCTTCGTTGAACTCGGTGTAGATCTCCATGAACGCGTCGCCGAACGGATTGACGCCGCGCAATGGTTGCGATGCCCGGCGAACAGTCCAATCATTCGGGGCGAGCGCGTTGGCTCGTTCGAAGTTGCGTTCGGCGCCGTCGATGTCGCCGTCTCGTCGAAGCTTGGCAGCGATGCGGAAGACCAGGCGAGCCTCTTCCTCCTCCGGGCTGAGGTCGCCGACGACTCCCTTGGCATCTTTCGGAGACATCCGCAGCGTGCCATCCTTGGCCCAGGCGCGAATGTGGTCTTTCTGCTTCTCGGAGTCGACCCCGGTGAGCTCGCGGAACGTGTCGCTCGCATACGCGCTCCAGTTCGGCTGGACGATGTTGTCGTCCTCGTCGATCATGAGCACCGTGGGCACGTTCGAGATCGCGTAGAGCTCCGCGACGATGTGCTCGGCGTCGATGAGCACGGGATACGTGATCCCATCACACCCGGCACGGACCGCCTCGACGTCTTCGTCGATGGCGACAGCGATCACTTGAAAGTTGTGATCAGCGAGTTCTTCTTGGAGCGCCTGCCAACCTGGCAGATCGAGGAGGCAACCTCACCACGACGAGAACGCGACGAGCAACTTCTTCTTGCTCCGATGGTCGGAGAAGTTCATCGGCAACCCGTTGATGTCGGGCAGCACGAAGTCAGGTGCCTTCATGTCGTTGACCGCAGCGCGACGCTGCCCGCGAGGGGCACCGATGGCCACCAGGCCTGACTCGGTGTCGGTCGTGGCAGGGCGATCCAGGAGCGATGCGACGGCGGTGACGTCGAGGCGGTCGCCGTCGAACAGTGCGTCGCGATCGCTGACGATCACGCAGGTGTCGTCCTTGCAGAGTCCTTCGGGCTTGAGTGTCCAGCCCAGCGCATCTTCGAGGCCAGCCGCGTCAATCAGCGGGCCGCCTTCCAACATCACGATGTCGTTCGTCGTCATTGCGCCACCGTACTGGTCGGGTCTCGCGCCGGTCACTTCGGCACGGCGTGTCTCGCAAAAGAACCCTGAGAAAACCGGATGAGCGTGACGGAACGCTGGTCGGTTTGGTGCCGCGGTGAGCGAGGTGGGTTCTGTGCAACGGGTGCGTTCGGAGCGCTCGGTTGTCGCATTCCTTGCCTTCATCGGCATCTTGATGGCCTTTGGCATCGACGGTGCGCTCCCGGCCTTCGACGAACTCAGGGTGGCCTTCGACCTCGATGCACGCGGCCTCAGCCCTGCGATCACCGGGACGGTGTACTTCGTTGGTATGGCGCTTGGGCAACTGGTCTACGGCGTCCTCGCCGACCGCTTCGGACGTCGCCCGATTCTGCTTGCGGGCATCGCCATCTACGCGATCGGCGCGCTGGCATCGACCCTTGCACCGAATCTCGCGGTCTTGTTGGTCGCGCGGTTCGTGTGGGGTCTGGGTGCGTCGGCGCCCACGGTCATGAGGTTCGCCATCGCACGTGATCTGTATGCAGGCGATCAGATGGCTCGAGTGGTCAGCACGTTCAGTGCAGTGTTCCTGCTCGGCCCGATCATCGTGCCATTCATCGGCGAGGCGATCCTGACAGTTGGCGACTGGCGCGCAGTGTTCGCGGCAGCGCTGGTGCTCGCTGCCGTGACCGCGGTGTGGACGGCTCGATTCGGGGAGACCCTCGATCCTGCGAACCGGCGCACGCTCGAGCTTGCTCCGTTGCTCGAGGCACTCCGAGCGGTTGCGGTCACGCCAGTCACCCGCTGGATACTGATTGCCCAGGCGTTCTTCGGGGGTGCGTTCTTCGTGTGGCTCGGCAGCGCACAACCGGTGATCGACGAGATCTACGACCGCTCGTCGCAGTTCACGCTCTTCTTCGGCGCGTCAGGAATCGGCATGGCGCTCGCACTGCTCTTCAACCGTCCGCTCATCGAACGATTCGGCGCCGCGCGGATGGTGGTCTTGGCTGCGTCGGCGTTCGTCGGTGTCGCGGCCGTCGGTCTGGTCGGAACGCTCGCTGCTGACGGCGTGCCGTCGATTTGGTGGTGGTTCGGCTGGGCGTTCTTCGCCAATGCGATGTCGATGATCATGGGGCCGATGAGTGCGTCCCTGGCGCTGGAGCCGA
The DNA here is from genome assembly GCA_964199985.1 of Candidatus Ilumatobacter isfjordensis. Classification (GTDB taxonomy): domain Bacteria; phylum Actinomycetota; class Acidimicrobiia; order Acidimicrobiales; family Ilumatobacteraceae; genus Ilumatobacter_A; species Ilumatobacter_A isfjordensis. The sequence goes on from CAXMZV010000348.1 coordinate 2,328, forward strand.
TGGCGGACAAGGCAGGCACCGCCTCGGCAATTCTTGGTGTCGCTCAACTCGGCGTTGGCGCCGGTCTGGCCGCGATCGTCGATGCGCAGATCGACGAGACCGTCACGCCGATGTTGTTGGGTGCGTTGGTGTACGGAGTGCTCGGTCTGGTGTGCCTGGTGTTGGCGACGCGGCAGCCAGCAGGGGCGGCGCAGACGCCAAGCGCCGTGTCAGTCGGCGAACGCTGACTGCAGATTCTGCATGGTGATCTGACAACCCTTCTCGAGGTTGTCGCGACGCCCTTCGATCTTGCCGGGGTACACGTCAGGCATCGCGAGCATTGGTGCATCGAAGGACTCCGTGACGCGACAAGACGATGGCCCGGTGGACTCGATCGTGTAGCTCCACGTCGTGGTGTGCTCGAAGGCTGGCGGGACCTCGTACGCGAACGATTGGTCTGGATCAACGACGGTGACTTCGCAGTCAGCGTGCCAGGTGTAGTCCTTCGCTCGGTTGTGGCCGCGGAAGCGGACGCCGACAGCGATGGTGTTCGCGTCCCCGAGGAACTCGCACCGCTCGTTTTCCGGGCTCAGGGTGGGGAGACGTTCGAGGTCGGTGAGAAAGGCGTAGACGTCGCTGGCCGATGCGTTGACGTCGACGGTCGCGGACCCGTGGGTGGCAGATTGCTCCATGCGAGCAGTGTCGTTGATCCGTCTCCCGTGGAACGGATCGAGGTGGACCCAGCGGCAAATTCATCCGAATCCTGCCGAGCGGTCTGCTGAACGCATCTCATGAGATCGCTCGTTGGCCCAGCAGCGCGGCCCCTGAAGACGAAGTTGGCGTGGCGTTCGACACACCCATCAATCGGGGTGATGAGCCGAACTGTTGCCTGACCGCTTGGGATCAGTTCCTGCTGCCAGCGCATCTTTGAGACGGCGACGAACCCGCCATCGCCTCAGCCGATTTCGTCGGGCATCTCGGCCTTGCGGCGTCCGATGTAATCTTGCAACTCGGCGTCGATTGCATCGTCGATCGGCGGCGGTTCGTAGCTGGCGAGTGAGGCTTTCCACGCAACGTTCGCTCGATCAGCGGTGGTTGTGGAACCGTCCTCGAGCCACTGCTCATAGCTCGAGTTGTCGGCCAGCGTCGAGCGATAGAACGCCGTCTCGAAGTTGGCGAACGTGTGGCCCGTGCCGAGGAAGTGCTCGCCCGGGGTGTGCTCGAGGAACGCGTCGACGCCCTGGCCGTTCTCGCTCATGTCGAGGCCCTGGCCGAACTTCATCATCATGCCGAGCTGATCGGCGTCCATCATGAACTTCTCGTACCCGACGGCGAGGCCGCCTTCCATCCAGCCGGCAGCGTGCAACACGAAGTTTACGCCTGCCATCACTGTTGGGATGATCGTCGACGCTGACTCGTAGGCGGCCTGCGCGTCAGGCAACTTCGAGGCGGTGAGCGAGCCGCCCGAACGGAACGGCACGCCGAGGCGTCGGGCGAGCGCGGAGACGGTGTAGAGCACAATGGCGGGTTCGGGTGTGCCGAATGTTGGTGCGCCGGTCGCCATGGACATCGACGACGCGAAGGATCCGAAGATGACCGGTGCGCCGGGGCGAACGAGTTGGCAGAACGCCATGCCGGCCAACGCCTCAGCAAGCGTCTGCGCCGCGACGGCAGCCGCTGTGGTCGGGGCCATGGCGCCGGAGAGGATGAACGGCGAGATGATGCACGCCTGATTCGCTGCTGCGTAGATCTCGGCGGCGGCCAACATCGTGTCGTCCCACACCAACGGCGACGACGCATTGATCAGCGAGGACATCACCGTGCGGCCGGCCAGATCTCCACCGAACCCGATCCGGGCGAGTTCGATCGAGTCGGCAGCCCGCTCACCTGCGGTGACCGAACCCATGAATGCCTTGTCGCTGTACTTGAGGTGGGCGTACACCATGTCGAGATGCCGCTTGTTGACGGGAACGTCGACTGGCTCGCACACGGTGCCGCCGGAGTGGTGCAGGTGCGGCGACGAGTACGTCAGCTTCACGATGTTCTCGAAGTCGTTGATGGTTGCGTATCGGCGGCCCTGGTCCTGGTCGTAGACGAACGGTGAGCCGTAATTCGGTGCGAAGACCGTGTTGTTCCCACCGATTTCGACGTTGCGCGCGGGGTTGCGAGCGTGCTGCGTGTACTGCCGCGGCGCGGTCGCCTGGACGAGCTTGCGGCACAGGCCGCGCGGAAATCGGACGCGTTCGCCGTCGATGTCGGCGCCGGCGTCGCGCCACAGCTCGAGTGCGCGCGGATAGTTCCGGAACTCGATACCGACCTGCTCGAGAATCGTGTCAGCGTTGTGTTCGATCAGTTCGAGGTGTTCGTCGGTGACCAGCTCGTACGGGCGGATCTGGCGTTGCAGGTAGGGCGGAATCGGCGCCGCCGAGGTGGCTCGACTTGCTGCTCGCCCGGCGCGACCACCGGACCGGCGTCCTCGACGTTCTTCACTCATCCAGGACCCCCATCACGACGCAACATTGATTGACGTCCCACCATGCGGAACGGTTCCAGCATACAGAACACTCACGCCCCAGTCGACCGGTGCACCACACCCGAAAAATGCAGTCTCAGCGTCGCTGAGCGAGGCTCTTCCCACACATTTCGTCGAGTGTTTGGACCATCCCTGAAATGTGCAGGAAAATCGTCGCTCAGCGACGCTGCTCCGACATTTTTCGGGAGTGCTGGGGTCAAGCTGGTC
>CAXMZV010000349.1:0-5037 GCA_964199985.1 Candidatus Ilumatobacter isfjordensis
ACCGACACCGACACGGGGGCGGAAGACGACGCAGTCGCCGATGGCACCGTCACACACACCACTGCGGGAGGATCGGCAGAAATCGCTGCACTCGCGGCGTCGGCAGTGGCCAGCGCAACGGATGACACAGACGACGAGCAGCCTGCGGAGGATGCCGAGCGGGCGAGCACCGAGTCCGCCGACTGAATCGACTGAGCCGGCCGGGCGGGTCGGCGGGGAGCGATGCTCAGGCAGAGATCGAGGACGGCATCTTGACGCTCACGATCGACATCCGCCCGCCGGACCAGCGATCCTGACCCGACCAGAAAGTCTGGTGTCCGGTCCGGGCGTCAGACTGCTAGATTCGTCGTTCCACATGCGGATGTGGCTCAGTTGGTAGAGCGCAACCTTGCCAAGGTTGAGGTCGCCGGTTCGATCCCGGTCATCCGCTCCAGAAGCTCCCGGTCCACGCCGGGAGCTTCTCTTGTTTTCGACCGAGCCGGTGACGCCGTTCGCGGCGGGGCTGTGACGTTCGTGGCACCGGCGCCGCAGAACCGCAGACAGCGCCCAATCGTCACGTAGGATTGTCTCTCCGCCAGAAAGGACCGCCCTATGACCTCGAATTCCGTGCTGACCCACCGCAATGTCGGTGTGCTCTCGATCCAATCCGTCGAAGCGCCCGAGATCGTCACATCAGCGTGGATCGATGAGCAATTGGCCGTCACCTACGAGCGCACCGGGATGAAGGCTGGCACGCTGTCCGACCTGGCCGGAATCGAATCGCGCCGTTGGTGGCCCGAAGACGTCACCTTCGACAAGGCGGCAGCGCTGGCTGGGCGCAAAGCTCTCGACCACTCGGGCATCGACCCGAGCAAGGTCGGCATGCTCATCTCGACGTCGGTGTGCAAGCATCACCTCGAGCCGTCCATCGCCTGCGCCGTTCACCACCAACTGGGACTCGCTCCGAGCTGTCTCAACTTCGACGTCGGAAACGCATGCCTCGCCTTCGTCAACGGCATGCAGATCGCAGCTGCAGCCATTGATTCCGGAGCGATCGACTACGCACTCGTGGTCGACGGAGAGGGCAGCCGCTACACCCAGGAGCAGACGATCAAGCGCCTGCAGCTGCCCAGCACCGAGGCATCTGACATCTTTGCCGAGTTCGCCTCGCTCACGCTCGGCTCCGGCTCGGCAGCCGCACTGCTCTGTCGCATGGACCAGCATCCCGACGCCCATCGACTGGTTGGCGGAGTCGCCCGCGCTGGTACCGAACATCACACCTTGTGCATCGGGGATCTCGAAGCGATGTACACCGATACACACGCACTGCTGATCGCCGGGCTCGACCTGGCCGAAGCCGCCTGGAAAAACGCAGGCGCCGACTTCGACTGGGAAGCCGGCATGGACTGGTACATCGTCCATCAGGTCAGCTCGGTGCACACACGTTTGCTCTGCGAACGCCTCGGCATCGACCACAACCGCGCGCCGCAGACCTTCCCGACCAACGGCAACGTCGGCCCGGCCGCGATCCCGATGACTCTGGCGAAGGTGTCCGACAAGATCGCGCCCGGAGAGCGTGTCCTGCTGATGGGTATCGGCTCGGGGCTGAATACCAGCTACACCGAAATCGTCTGGTGAGCCCCGGCTCCAGCCGGTCGTGGGTGCCCGACCCTCCCAGCGTCGCCGATCTCGGCACGTGGGATCTCGACCCGGCCTGGTCGAACACGCTCGACGTACCAAGCCACGACGGCAGTACGTATCGGTGGCACGTCCTCGACACCGGCCCAACCTTCACCGCAGCCGGCCGCAAGCCCGTGGCCACCATGGTTTGCGTCCACGGCAACCCGACATGGGCCTATTCATGGGCCACGTTCCTGCGCAGGTTCGGTGACCGCTACCGCGTGATCGCCGTTGATCAACTTGGTATGGGCTTCAGTGAACGCACGTCGCTGCGGCGGTACGCCACCCGCGTCCGCGACCTCGACGACGTGATCGGTGCGCTTGGCATCGACCACGACCTCCCGCTCACTCTTGCCGCACACGACTGGGGCGGCGCCATTGCGATGGGCTGGGCGGTCGACCATGCTGATCGGGTCGCCGGGATGGTGCTCTGTAACACGGGTATCGCTGTTCCCGCTGGCCGCAAGTCTCCGTCGATCATCCGACTCGCGGCATCACCCGCACTCCGTGACCTGGTTTGTCGGCGGACGCCCGCATTCGTCGGCGGCACCACCCTGCTGTCGCGTGGCAAGATCAATGCCGCCGACCGGGCAGCGTTCCGAGCCCCCTACTCGTCAGCTGCTCACCGTGCCGCTGTGGCGGACTTCGTCGGAGACGTCCCGCTCCAACCCGGCGGGGGGCACCCCTCCGACGATGCGCTCGCCGATGTCGCACAGCGGCTGCACACCGTCGAAGCTCCCGTCCTGCTCGCCTGGGGTGCAGCGGATCCGGTCTTCAACGACGACTTCGCGGCCGACCTCGCGGAACGGCTCCCGAACACCAGCATCCAACGTTTTCCGGCCGCGAACCATCTCGTCATGGCCGAAGCCGACGTGGCCGGCACTGTCGACCTGTGGCTCTCCGACCGTTTCGAACGACCTCAGACGGCGCCCATCGCCAGCGTTCGGGCCTCGACTGACCGACGATCGTTGTGGTCCGCCCTCGATGGCCGGCGCGGCGACCCCGACATCGCCTTTGCCGACATGGCCAGCGGCGCACGCATTACGTGGAGCGACCTGGCCGACCGCGTCGATCGGATCGCCACCGAACTCGCCGCTCGCGGGCTCCGCCACGGCGACCGCGTCGCGATGCTCACTCCGCCTGGCGTCGAACTCGCTGCGGCAATCTATGGGGTCTGGCGTGCCGGCGGCGTGGCCGTCGTCGCCGACCGCGGACTGGGACTCTCCGGTCTCCGTCGGGCCGTGCGCAGCGCTCGGCCGTCGTGGGTCATCGGGCCCAAGCAGGCCCTTGCCGCAGCGCGGACACTGCGCTGGGCGCCACGAGCCCGAGGCCTCGACATCAACGACCTCATGTCTGCCGACGCCTCAATTCTCCCGAGTGCGCCCTCCGCCGATGACCTCGCCGCAATTCTCTTCACATCGGGCGCCACCGGGCCCGCCAAGGGTGTGCGTTACCGGCACCGCCAACTCGAGGCCCAGCGCGATGCCCTCGCGGCTGCCTACTCCATCACGAGCACCGATCGGCTGCTCGCAGCGTTTGCTCCGTTCGCGTTGTACGGCCCAGCGCTCGGCATCTCGACTGTGCTCCCGGACTGCGATGTCACCACCCCTGGCAAGCTCACCGCAGCAGCGCTGTCCACCGCCTGCGCCGAACTCGACGCAACACTTGCATTCGCATCTCCCGCGGCGCTCGCCAACGTCGTCGCAACGTCGGGTGACAGCTCGGAACGCGGCGCGCTCGAACGACTGCGCCTCATCATGTCGGCGGGTGCGCCAGTGCCCGCCGAAACGCTCGCAGCAGTCGGTGCGCTGGCCCCAAACGCGGCGATGCACACCCCGTACGGGATGACCGAGGTACTCCCCGTCGCCGACATCGATCTCGCTGCCATCCAAGCCGCGACCATCGACGAACCAGCGGGCGGTGTCTGCGTCGGCCACCCGGTCGCCGGCGCGATGGTCACGATCTTGCCGCTCGATTTTGACCCCGCATCCCCTCCGGCCGAGGTCGCAACAGGCGTCACCGGGGAAATTGTCGTCAATGCGCCCTGGGTCTCCGATGGGTATCTCGGCCTCTGGGCCACCGAGCGGTCGGCCCGGCCCAACCTGGGCGACGGACAGCGCTGGCACCGATCGGGCGACGTCGGCCACCTCGACACCGAGGGTCGGCTCTGGGTCGAGGGGCGTGCCGTCCACAACGTGCACACATCAACGGGTGTGGTCACCTCTGTGCCGGTCGAACGCATGGTGGAACGCGAACTCGACCTGGCGCGCGTCGCTGCAGTCGGAGTTGGACCGAACGGCTGTCAGCAGTTGGTCGTGGTGCTCGAAGATTCGGCGGGGAGCGACGGTCTGGCCTCGACGGACCTGACCGCCCGCATCCGATCGACCGTGGATCATCAAGTGGCTGCGGTGCTCGCCCTGCGCTCGATGCCAGTCGACATTCGGCACAACGCCAAGATCGATCGCACCGCGGTGGCCGCGTGGGCCGACGACGTGCTCGCCGGACGACGTGCGACTGCTCCAGGCGCGCGCCGCCTTCCTGGCCGCCGGTGAATGGTATGAGGGTTCTGGTCACCGGCGCATCCAGTCTCATCGGCACGGGTGTCGTACGAGCACTCGCCGCTCGGGGCGATGCCGTGGTGTGCTTCCAGCGCCATTCTGTCGACGCGCTCACAGGCGTCGACGGTGTCGAACAACAGCTGGGTGATATCCGCGACAGCGAAGCGGTCAACACTGCCGCAGCGGGTTGCGACGCAATCATCCATCTCGCTGCTCGCGTCGGCGTCGTCGGCACCGAAGACGACTTCGTCAGCGTCAACGTCGGCGGTACTCAGAACGTGCTCGCCGCCGCGGAGCACCACCACATCGGGCGGGTTGTGCACGTGTCATCGCCATCGGTGGCCCACGGGGGAGCAGCCATCATCGGGGCGGGCGCTGATGAACCGACCACCGGCCGGTCGCGGGCGTGGTACGCCGAATCGAAGGCACTGGCTGAAATCGAAGCGTTGGCCGCGTCGTCCCCAACGATGGGTGTCGTGGCTGTCCGGCCGCATCTCGTGTGGGGCCCGGGCGACACGCAACTGGTCGGACGCATCGTCGACCGCGCACAACAGGGACGGCTTGCGCTGGTCGGCGGCGGCCGCGCTCTGGTCGACACCACCTACATCGACAACGCTGTTGACGCCCTGATTGCTGCGGTCGACAGCATTGCTCCCGGTGCCGAATGCGCTGGGCGTGCGTACGTCATCGCCAACGGCGAGCCGCGTCCGATCCGCGACCTTGTTGCAGGAATCTGCGCCGCTGCCGGTGTCCCGTTCGAGCCGCGTGACGTGCCGCTGAATGCGGCCCGAATGGTCGGGTCGATCCTCGAACGTGTGTG
>CAXMZV010000350.1:0-5035 GCA_964199985.1 Candidatus Ilumatobacter isfjordensis
AGGAGCTGCTTGTCCTCGCGGCGTCGTACTTCGGTTTGGGCACTGCCGCCGACCTCGCCGACTATCACCGGCTCGCGCACACGCGCTCCCTTCTTGGCGAGCTGGTCGAGGAGGGCCGTTTGATCGCCACCACGGTCGAGGGCTGGAAGCGGCAGGCGTACCTCCACCCCGATGCGAAGGGTCCGCGTCGGATCACGGCTCGTGCACTGCTCAGCCCGTTCGATCCGGTCGTCTGGTTCCGCGATCGCGCCGAGCGACTGTTCGGATTCCACTACCGCATCGAGATCTACACCCCCGAGCCCAAGCGACAGTTCGGCTACTACGTGCTGCCGTTCCTCCTCGGAGACGAGTTGGTCGGCCGCGTTGACCTGAAGGCTGATCGCAAGGCGCGGCAGCTGCTGGTCCAAGGCTCGTACGGCGAGCCGGGCATTGCCGAAGCACACGTCGCTGAGGAACTGGCGGAAGAACTCAAGCTCATGGCCGGCTGGCTCGACCTCGACGAGGTGGTGGTCAAGCCTCGCGGTGACCTGTCAGCGGCACTTCGCCGAACAATCTGAGCTCCCTCACCCAATCAGCCTCACCCAATCAGCCTCACCCAAACGGAGCGGAATGTCAGTCGGCTGGCAAGGCCCAGCGCAGAGTGCGCGTCACGAGTTCGCCCGCCGGTCGAATCAGGGCCGCCTCCGAAACAGGTAGCCACGGGAGGCGTAGCGGGAGGCGTGTCCACGCGGGCATCAACGCGATGGCCGCGGCACAGATCAATCCGTACGGGGCGCGACCAGCGAGAGGGAGTGGCGGCTGGACGATCAGATAGCGCGCCGCGTCACGCGCCTCGCGTGTGCGGAGGTGCTGACGAAGCTCGTGCTCGGTTTCAGGTGGGTGCCCGACACCGAGCGCCCGTGCGACGACCGCTGATTCGGCGACGTATTGATCGCGTTCAGCGCCGACGAGTGGTTGCTGGCCGTAGCGGTCGTGGGCAGCGAGAAAACTGTCGAGCTCGGCGATGTGGACCCAGTGCAGCAGATGGGGGTCATTGGCGGCATAGGGCCGCCCGTCTGACGCGGTTCCGACCACTCGCTCGTGGACACGATGGACGATGTCGACCGCCTTCTGCGCTTCGGATGCCGGACCGAAGGTCGTCGCCGCGAGGAAGTCGGCAGTGCGCTGCAACCGGCCCCACGGATCGGCCCGATAGTCAGAATGCTCTGCGACGCCGGCCATCGCCAGCGGGTGCAGGGATTGGAAGAGGAGGGCGCGCATCCCGCCGATGAACATCGACGCATCGGCGTGCACTCGTCGAATCGGTGCATCTTCGTCGAACCAGCCGGGTTCATCGGTGTCCAAGAGCTCGGTCCGGCGAGCATCAGCGTCGGGTCCGACCACGCGGTCGCGGATCTGGCCTCCGAGCCAGGTACGAAGTTCCGCTGAAGAGGGGGCCATTGCCTCATCGTGTCACGGGATGCTGAGTACCATCCGAACGTGCCCGAAGAAAGTCCAGACGAGAACCAGTCGTCCGCCGAGACGGGCGTGGGCAACGACGCCGGCCGACTGGACGCCGACGGCAATCGATTCGATCGTCGTGAGACTGATCGTGTGCTTCCGCGGTGGGTGGTCCCGGGCGTTGCGCTGTTCTGGACCGGATTCCTGCTCACCTTCGTCGCGCGTCATGTGTTCCATCGCCTTTCGGCGCTCCTCATCCTCCTGGTCGTCTCGCTGTTCCTGGCACTGGCCATCGAACCCGGGGTCAACCGACTCGCCGCTCGCGGGTGGCGCCGGGGGCGCGCCACGATGTCGATCCTGCTCGGCGTGATCTTCATCTTCCTCGCGTTCCTGGTCGCAATCGGCACGCTCGTCGGAACCCAGGTCGCAGACCTGCTGTCGGAGTCCAACGTCTACATCGAAGACACGGTCAAGTTCCTGAACGACACGTTCGGCACGCAGATCGATCCACAATCGGTGATCGACGAGGTGAACGATCCGGACGGTCGCGTCCAGCAGTTCATCCAGAGTCAGGGAGACGAAGCGGTTCGCGTCTCCCTCACTGCGCTCGGAGTCATCTTCCAGGGCCTGTCGGTCATGCTCTTCACCTACTACCTCGTGGCGGACGGGCCCCGTCTGCGTCGCATCATCTGCTCGCGCCTCACGCCACAACGTCAAGATCGTGTCCTCAGTGCCTGGGAGCTCGCCATCAACAAGACGGGCGGGTATCTCTATTCACGTGCGCTGCTCGCCTTGCTGTCGGCCTTTTTCCACTGGGTCGTATTCCAGGCACTCGGCACTCAGGCACCCATCGCCCTCGCGTTGTGGGTCGGCTTCGTCAGCCAGTTCTTGCCCGTGGTCGGTACCTATCTCGCGGGCATCCTGCCAGTGTTGGTGACCTTCCTCGATTCACCACTCAAAGCCGCCATTGTCATCGGCTTCATCGTGATCTACCAACAGATCGAGAACTACTTCTTCGCGCCGCGCATCACAGCCCGAACCATGGAGTTGCATCCGGCGGTCGCCTTTGGCGCAGCGCTCGGCGGGGCGGCACTCCTGGGTCCCATTGGGGCGATCCTCGCCCTGCCTGCAGCGGCAATGCTCCAAGCGTTGGCGGGTGAGGCAGGCCGTCGCTACGACGTGGTTGACAGTCATCTCACCGTCATCCAGCAACCCAAACGGTCGCGGGGCTCAGCAGCGCATCCGAGTGCTCAGGCTGATTCGCCCAACACTCCATGACCCGATTCGAAGAGACGCGCTTCACCAGCGAGTCGTTTGGGCCCATCGCGGTAGCGACACGGAGTGGCCTCGACGAGTCTCTCCACTTCGGCGCTGGCGTCGTACTCGACGCGCACGGAGCTGTCGAATCGGAAGTCGGCGATCCCGACCTCGTCGTGTACCCGCGGTCATGCCTCAAGCCATTGCAGGCGGACGCCATGATTGCCGCCGGCTTGCAGGCGACGACCGAACAGTTGGCGGTGGCGTGCGCGAGTCACAGCGGCGAACCCCAACACCTCAAGACGATCCGAACGCTGCTTGCTGCCTCGGACCTGTCCGAAGACGACCTTGCCAACACGGTGTCGCGGCCGTACGGAGCGGCGGCGCGTGAGGCACTCCGCGCTGCGGGTGTGCCGCCGTCGTCACTGCAGCAGAACTGCTCGGGCAAGCACGCCGCGATGCTCGCGACCTGCCGCCTCAACGGATGGTCGATCGACGACTACCTGGCAATCGATCATCCGTTGCAGCTGATGATCACCAGCCACATCGAAACCCTCACTGGTGAGCCGGTGGCGCACATCGGCGTCGATGGCTGCGGCGCACCGACACACGCATTCAGCCTGCGCGGATTGGCCGCCGCCTTCGGCACGCTGGCTCGCGGTTCTGATGCGGCCGCGGCGATGCGCGCACATCCTGAATTGGTGGGCGGAATGGATCGCGACGGCACCGACTGGATGCGCGCTGTGCCCGGGCTCATCGCCAAGGAAGGCGCTGCCGCGGTGATGGCGGCGGCACTGCCGGACGGACGGTCGTTCGCCTACAAGATCGCAGACGCGACCGATGACGCCCGCAAGGTCGTGATGCTCGAAGCACTCCGACGTCTCGGTGTCGACGCCGCAACGATCGCCGCCAACGCGCAGATTGCGAACGTCGATGTACTCGGGCACGGGCGACCGGTGGGTCGACTCGTTCCGCTCGAGTGGCCACGACGAGGATGACAGGCGTGAGCAATCCAATCGACTTCGTCACCCTCGACAAGGGCGCCTTCGAGTACGGCGCTGTGGAGCAGGTGGCGCCGGGGATCCGTCGCGTGATTGCCAAGAACCCGTCGAAGTTCACCTACCACGGCACCGGCACCTACATCGTCGGTGAAGGCGACGTGGCCGTGATCGACCCGGGCCCCAAGATCGATGCTCACCGCGACGCGCTTGCTGCGGCACTCGACGGCGAAACGGTGCGAACCATCCTGGTCACACACTGCCATGCCGACCACTCTCCGCTTGCGGCGTGGCTGCACGCCGAGACAGGCGCGCCCACCGCGGCCTTCGGTCCACACGACCGACCCGACGCCGAGCCCTGGGACATCGGGACTGACCCTGAAGGATTCGGCGTCGCGCCGCCGTCTGACGACCCGCAACCCGAATCCGACATCGCCGAGCCCGAGGTCAAGATCGAGGAATCGACCGACCACGCGTTCACTCCCGACATCGTCGTGAACACCGGCGACATCGCAGCGTCCGGTTCCATCGGCTCGACGCAATGGACGGCAACTGCACTCCACACGCCTGGCCACACTTCCAATCACACGTGCTTCGCGTTTGACGACGGCACGACCACCTCACTGTTCAGCGGCGACCACGTGATGGGGTGGAGCACCACCGTCGTCTCGCCTCCTGACGGCGACATGGCTGCCTATTTCGAATCGCTGCGCGTTGTGGCGGGACGGAGCGACGACGTCATCATCCCGACGCATGGGTCGCCGGTGACCGACCCGCAGACCTATGTGCGTCAGCTGATTGCCCACCGTGAAGCACGCGAACAGCAGATCGTCGACGCCGTTCGACGCGGGCTCACCACCATCCCCGCGATGGTCACCGAGCTGTATGCCGCCGTCCGTATCGAGCTGCACAAGCCGGCAGCACGCAGCGTGTTGTCGCATCTCGTCAAGTTGGTCGACGACGGCGTCGTCGCCATCGACGGCCCGGCAAAGCCGCGTCTCGACAGCATCTACGCAGCGGTCTGACCGCGGAGGCGAGTCAGATCGCGATGTCGTCGGGGTCGGTGTCGGGCTGCTCGGCGTCGACCTCGGCCCGGTTGCGGGCGAAGATGTCGGGCGGCTCGCTCCACGGGTCGGGCAGGATGCCGGCCCGTGCCTGCTCGATGGTCGTCCACACGCGTTCAGGGGTGCATGGTAGATCGATGTGGCGCACGCCGAGGTGGGCGAGCGCATCGATCACGGCGTTCTGGACGGCAGGGGTCGAACCGATAGTTGCCGCCTCACCGATGCCTTTTGCCCCGAGCGGATTCAGTGGCGTCGGAGTCTCGGTCGAGACGGCCT
>CAXMZV010000351.1:0-5024 GCA_964199985.1 Candidatus Ilumatobacter isfjordensis
CGGTGACGGTGAGCTTGCGGGATACACCGTGCTGGAAGGCTCCGGTCAAACCGACGTTGAAACGGGTGTCGAGGACACGGGTCGGTTCCACGGCCACCACCGTTGATTCTGATGCACCGGGCAACGCATCCACCCGCCAGGCGTTGGCGAACATCAACGTCACCGCAGTCGCCAACATTGCGCCGGTAACAAGCCAGACCATAGAACGAAAAACGAATCGTGACCATCAGACACCCCCAGGTGCAGAGTGACGCTCGACCCGACGCCGAACGCCACCAGGCACCCTGACACATCCGCAGCAAGCTTCCGCGTGTCAGACCCTTCCCGACACATGGCGGAGCACGCCCTCGGCGGCCGTCCATTCTGGAAACGTCGGTACCGGCACGCGGCCAACCCGATCTGACGCGACCGCGCTCGGCGCTGAGCCGGCCGTGAAAATTATGCATCAATGACACTGCTACTGTCAAAAACAGGGGGACAACGCAACTGGAGGAAACATCATGTCCGTAGTAACACTGAGTGGGTTCAAGACCGAACCGGGCCGAGTCGCTGGCCACGTGGCTGCAACAACAGAAGCAGTCACCCACCTCCGACGCCTCGGACAGAGAGCCGTCGCGCTCCAACCAATCGCAGGGAGCGACGTCGGCACGATTGCGATCTCGGTCAACTACGCCAGCCACGCCGAACACGTCGCCAGTCTGCAAAAGAGCGGGGCCGACGCAGCATGGCAAGAGTTCATCGCCCGCGCCTCATCCGAGGCCTCCGCCGTCCACGTCGAGAGCTCGATCATGACCGATGTCGACCCAGCATTCCAACCCGACCCCGACCGCCCCATGGGGGTCCTGCTTGCCACGCAATGGCGGGCCAAGCCCGGACGAATGACCGATTTCATGACAGCGGTCATGACCTCGACTCCGCACACCGAGCGGATGGGTGGCGTGTCGAGGACGATGCAGTGTGTGATCGGTGCACATCCAATGTCGCTGATGGCCGTGACATCGTTCGCTGATCTCGATGCATACGGCGCCTACTCCGACACGCTCGCAACAGACGATCAATGGCAGACCTTCTGGGCAACCGAGATGGAAGACCCTTCGGCCGATCTCCTTCGGTCTGGCGTCTACTTGAACATCAGCGGCGACTGAGCGAAACGGCACTGCCGTTTGATCTCGCCGCGCGTACGCGTGGGCTGGATCAAACGGTTGCTCACTCTGTGGAGCGAACGACGCGATCCCGTAGCGCCGATTCGCGGCTTGCAGCCTGAGGAGATGGGTGCCCGCTCCGACCACAGCCGACAAGAGCTCGAAGTTGGCCGTCTCAGACACTCGCGCACGCTGCCCGCAAGTGGGATCACTCTGTTTGATGCTGCAGTCTTCGGCGGCGACCACTCGGCTCTGAGCCGCCTGCCTCAAAACGCCTGTTCATGACTTCAGGGTCGCGACGTGTAATGATTCCGCGTGGACGAGGAGGGATCGTCAATAGTGACTCGACGGAACGTTTCAGCGGCTGGTGCAGGCACGGGTGACTTCGGCTGGGCGTCGTCCGCTGGTCGTCGAGGAAGAGTCGCTCGATGCTGTTCCTGAGCTATGCGCGTGCCGATGTCGCAAAAGTCGACGAGTTGTTCGCTGATCTCACTCAGGCAAAGCGCGATCCATGGCGAGATCTTGAGGTCTCGGGCGGCCAGCAATGGTGGGACGAAATCTTGGAGCGTGTGGAATCCTGCGACCTCTTCATCTTCTTGCTGAGTCCTGACTCGGTCCGCTCACGACCATGTCGCGCCGAATTGGCATACGCGGAGTTGCTCGGTCGTCCGATCCTTCCGGTGCTGGTGCGGGACATGGCGCTGGACCTGGCCCCAGCCCCGATTGCGGAAACAGCGGTGGTGGACGTCACGACGAGGTCGACCGAGAGCACCATCGCATTGCTCAACGCAATCGACGCCACGCCACCGGCAACGCGTCCCACATCGCTGCCGGTCCGACCGCCAGTCCCCCTGAACGAGCTCGCGCCGCTCGCCGATCGCCTCGCCGCCCAAACGTTGTCCCTCAACGAGCAGCGAGGTCTCATTGCCGACCTCTCGTCGGCAGCGGAAGTCGCCGAACACGAAGCGACAGTCGCGGCATTCGTTCGGCAATTCGCGTCCCGCCCTGACTTGGCATCGGCGGTTCGTCCCGACGTCGACAGACTCATAGCTCAGCTCGCTCATCTGTCAAGTGTCGAGGATCGTCCCCGCCAGCGACGGCCGATGTCCGAGCGTGATCCTGACTCAATCGATCGCCTTCGGTCGCTGCTGACCCACATCCGCGCCGGGCGATTCACTCCCGTTCTCGGCAGTGGTCTGACCGAGCCGATGATTGGGTCAGCAACGCGTCTCGCTCAAGAGTGGTCGGACACTTTCGAGTTCCCCATGGCCGAACACCAGCGCGACGCCCTGCCCGACGTCGCACAGTTCATCACCGTGATGACCAACGCTGACACCCTGCGCTCCAATCTCGGTGACCACTTGTTGAAGGTCCTCAGCGATCGGTACCCCGAGGTCGCACAGACACCATCCGCCGGAGTCGGGGAAGCGATGAAGATCGCCTGGCGGGCCCAACGCACACCGGAGGACCCCCACGACGTTCTTGCCGAGCTGCCCTGCCCGATCTACATCACGGCGAACCCCTGGGGCCTGCTGAGCGAGGCCCTCCGAGAGGCCGGACGTGAACCAGTCGTCGAGATCTGCCCGTGGCGACCCGAGGTCGACGAATGGCCGACGTCGATCGTCGACACCGAGCCCGGCTACACCCCAAGCGTCGAGCGGCCCCTCGTGTACCATGTGTTCGGATCAATTGAGGTTCCCGACTCGCTCGTTATCACCCAGGACGACTTCGATGATTTCCTGATTTCCGTCGCTGAGAATCGTCAAATAATTCCCACCGTTATCCAACGGGTGCTCGCCAACTCCGCAATCATGCTGCTCGGCTTCGAACTGGAACAACGCGACGTCCGAGTGCTGATGCGCAGCCTCATCGGCCAAGAAGGCAACCAAAAACTCAGCCGATACACCCACGTCGCTGCACAACTGGAATTCGACAACGCCGTGATGTCACCAACCAGGGCGCAGCGCTACATGGAACGGTACTTCTCCAAGTTTTACCAACCATCGATCGACGTGTTCTGGGGCAGCGTGGAGGAGTTCTCTGCGGATCTCGCCGAGCTCTGGAGGGCCACACAGTGACGCTCCCCACGCCAACCGACGTCGGACCCGCTCATTCGGCCAATCCGTACGTCGGACCCCGCTCGTTCGCCTACGGCGAGCGACTGTACGGACGCGATCAGGAAGTGACTGAGCTCACCGACGTCATCGTCGCGCAGCGCATCGTGCTGTTGTACTCTCCCTCTGGCGCCGGCAAGTCGTCAATGCTCGAAGCGGCGGTCCGGCCACAGCTCGAGAAGTACGACTTCCGGGTGATGCCGACCATTCGCGTTGGTCACGAGCCGCCACCTGCGTTCGACGATCTGTCCGTCAACAACCGCTACCTGCTGAGCACCATGCTCTCTCTTGAGGAGGGTCGACACCCTGACATGCAGCTCAGCGCAGACGATCTCAACCAGATTTCCTTCGAGGACTATCTGCAGCTGCTCGATGACGAAGACACTGGCTCCGACCGGACGGAGCCATGCCTGGTGTTCGACCAATTCGAGGAGTTGTTCACCCTCGATCCCACTGACATCGACGTGAAGACTGCGTTCCTTCGAGAAGTCGGGGTTGCGCTGCGTAACCGCAATCGATGGGCACTGTTCTCGATGCGCGAGGACTACATCGCGCAATTCGACCCGTACCTCTCGCTACTGCCCACCCGATTGAAGACTCGATACCGGCTCGACCAACTCGGCGTCGATGCCGCTCGACTCGCGATGCGCATGCCAGCCGAAGAATGCGGCGTTCAATTCACCACCGAAGCGGCAGATCACCTGATCGATGATCTCCGAACGGTGCGGGTCCAACGGGGTGGTCAGATCGTTGAGGAACTCGGCGCGTACATCGAACCCGTCCAGCTGCAGGTCGTCTGCAGCCAACTCTGGAGTTCGTTGTCATGACCGCCGATTCCGCTTCGGTGATCAAGCGGGCCCGCCCTTCGAACGTTGAGAAACGCGGACCGCCACAGGTGACGGTTCGACGTCAAGAAGTCTGGAGCCGACCCAGGAGGTCCCCGTGATGACAGTCCACGACACAATGCCAGCAGTCATCGGCCTCGATCATGTGCAAGCGGTGGGCACAGTCGACGAGTCGCTCGGAAGCTTCTATGACCGCGCCATTGAAGAAGCGGTGACTGACGCCGTCAGTGAGCGCGAGATTCGCGACTGGGTGGAATCCGAGCTGATCAGCGAACACGGCTTTCGATCCCAAGCGCTTGAGGGACCGGGGCGCTCCGGCTCTGAGGTTCTCCTCGCACTGGAGAACGCCTACCTGATTCGTAGTGACATGCGTCGAGGTGCACAGTGGTTCGAGCTGGCGCACGACCGACTTGTTGGCCCGGTGCGACTCAGCAATGGGGCCTGGCGCACAGCGAACCTCTCGGCTCTCCAGATCGCCTCCATGGCCTGGGACCGCCAAGGTCGCCCAGAAGCGCTCTTGGCATCGGGGACGGCGTTGGCCGCTGCAGGTGCCTGGGCAGAGTCGAATCCCGGTGCACTGCTCCCGGCCGACGCGGACTTCCTCGATGCGTCCAACCAGAAAGCCTCTCGCCGAAAGAGGTTGCTGGCAGGGGTGGCGTTCGTCCTCGCACTGCTCGCGATCATCGGTGGCGCAGTCGCCTACCGCTTGAATGAGGAGAGCGAAAAGCTTCGTGCGGCAAACGCCGTGGCGGAGGAGAACGCCGATGAGGCGAACCGCCAGCAGAGCCTCGCCGAAGAACAACAAGGCATCGCCGAAGAACAACAGGGCATCGCCGAAGAACAACAAGGTATCGCCGAGGCAAGTACCTCCAAGGCCGAATCGAACGAGCAGGAAGCCGACAAGAGTGCCCGAGCAGCCGAAG
>CAXMZV010000352.1:0-5023 GCA_964199985.1 Candidatus Ilumatobacter isfjordensis
CACACCCAGCGCACCGACCAGCGCGACGATGTCCGCGACGGCATCAACAACAGAGGGTCCTCCACGCTGACGCGACACTCGCCGCGAATGAACCACGCTCCCGTCGAGTCCGACGATCGCCACCCCGAGCTCGTCCACGGTGATCTCGATGGCCAGCGCCCCGACGCACGCGTCGTCGATGTGGACCACCGGCGACGGACGCCCTGGAGTGCCGTCGGGCGTTGCCGCGTCCTGACGCACCAGTCCCAGGCCAGAAAGCTCAGCGACCAGTCCACCGATTGCGCTCCGCGTCAGGCCCGTGGCCGTCACGAGTTGCGAGCGTGAGAGCCCTCCCCCGGAGCGCAACAAGGTCAGCACCCCCGACAAGTTGACACGACGCATACTCTGCGCCCGCCATGCAGTTCCTGCCGTGTCCATGCTGAATCGACCGCGCTCGCTTCCTTGTTGCTGAGTGTGCTGTGTATTGCCGCGCATCGACGATCATGTGTTGCGTCTGTTGTCTTGCGTCGTTGGTCTGAGTTTGTCATAGTTATTAACAAAGGGCACGAGCTTCTGCCACAGCCGTCGGGAATTATCACCATCATGAGCGCCAACTTCTTCAACGACGTCGACACAATCCAGTACGAGGGTCCAGCGTCTGACAATCCACTCGCCTTCCGTTGGTACGACGCCGACCGCGTCGTGCTGGGCAAGACCATGGCCGACCACCTGCGATTCGGTGTGTGCTGCTGGCACAGCTTCGCGTGGGACGGCTCCGACGTCTTCGGTTCCGGCACGCTCGACCGGCCCTGGAACCCGTCGTCCCGAACCGGCGACGCCGGCCTCGGCCCGATGGAAGCCGCGCAGATGAAGATGGCCGCGACGTTCGAGTTCGTCGAGAAGCTCGGCGCGCCGTTCTTCTCGTTCCACGACATCGACATCGCTCCGGCCGGCGCCACGTTCGCGGAAACGTGTCGCAACCTCGACGAAATGGTCGAACTGGCCGCCGAGCACATGGACCGCACGGGCATCAAGCTGCTGTGGGGCACGACGAACGCCTTCTCGCACCCACGATTCATGTCCGGAGCCGCCACCAACCCCGACCCTGACGTGTTCACCTACGCCGCGGCGCAGGTCGCCCATTGCATGAACGCCACGCACCGACTGGGCGGCCAGAACTACGTCCTGTGGGGTGGGCGCGAGGGCTACGAGACCCTGCTCAACACCGACATGAAACGCGAACTCGACCAGCTCGGCCGGTTCCTGAACATGGTCGTCGAGCACAAGCACGCCATTGGCTTCGAAGGCACGCTACTGATCGAACCGAAGCCGATGGAGCCAACAAAACACCAGTACGACTACGACGTCGCCACGGTCCACAGCTTCCTGCAGAAGTACGGCCTCGCGGACGACATCAAGGTCAACATCGAGGTCAACCACGCCACCCTGTCCGGGCACGACTTCCATCATGAGATCGCCACCGCAGTCAACGCGGGCATCTTCGGTTCGATCGATGCCAATGCCGGCGACGATCGGCTGGGCTGGGACCTCGACCTTTTCCCGAAATCGGTCGAGCAAATGACACTCGGCATGCTCGAGATTCTGCGCGCCGGCGGTTTCACGACGGGCGGGTTGATGTTCGATACCAAGCTGCGCCGGCAGTCGATTGCGCGCGACGACCTCTTTCTCGGTCACATCGGCGGGATGGACACGATGGCGCGCTCCTTGCTGGCTGCGGCCTCCATCATCGAAGACGGCGAAATCGATCGCCGCCGCAGCGAGCGCTACGCGGGTTGGAGCGACGAGCAGCGCATCCTCGACGGTGACATCAGTCTGCAACAACTGCACGACGCCGTGATCGCCGACGAAACGTTCGATCCGCAACCAGTCAGCGGCCGCCAGGAAGCGATCGAGCACTTGGTCGCGCGCCACATCGAACGCGTCCGGTAGCCATTCCACGTTTGCGTAACGATTTTGGCTGGCCAGGACGCCATTTTCGGCACGCAAACGATCTGCTCGGGGTGCTGGTGGCAATTTACACTACGGCGGTAGGAGTAATTGTCGACGGCTCGTAGAATCAAGTCCGTGACCGCTCCCCTGTTTCGAGTCGACGACCTCCACGTGCAGCCTGCCGAGTCCCCCTCAGGCAGTGCAGCCGACGCGATCTTGTGTGGATTCAACCTCACCGTCCATGCCGGTGAGGTGCACGCCGTCATGGGGCCAAACGGCTCAGGCAAGTCGACCCTGGGCGCAACCCTGATGGGATCCGCCGAGTACGAGGTCACGAGCGGAACGATCGAGTACAAGGGCGACGACATCACCGAGTGGCCTGCCGACGAGCGAGCCAAGGCTGGCATGTTCCTCGCGTTCCAGTACCCCGAGGAGATCCCGGGCGTCTCGGTCATCCAGTTCCTCCGCCAGGCGCTCTCGGCCCGCAAGGGCATCGACGTCTCGGTACTCGAACTGCGCCTCGCCACGACGGATTGGATGAAGCGCCTCGGGATGGATTCAAGCTTCGTCGACCGCCACCTGAACGAAGGATTCTCCGGCGGCGAAAAGAACCGCAACGAGATCATGCAGATGGCCATCCTCGAACCCGAGGTCGCCATCCTCGACGAGACCGATTCGGGCTTGGACATCGACGCATTGCGGATCGTCGCGCAGGGCATCCGCGAGGTCCGCACCGACAAGCCCGACATGGGCGTCGTGCTGATCACGCACGACCAGCGGCTGCTCGACGAGGTCACCCCCGATCACATTCACCTCCTCGTCGACGGCCGCATCGTGGCCAGCGGCGGGATGGAACTCGCTGCCCAACTCGAGCAGCACGGGTACGAAGCCTTCCGCACGGCGAACGCGGTCCAGGCATGAGCGACACCACCGCGAGCTTCGACCAGGCCGCCATCAACGAGCAGTTCCCGATCCTGTCGAGAGAGATCGACGGCGCTCCGATCGTCTATCTCGACTCAGGCAACACGTCCCAGAAGCCCCGCCGCGTCATCGACGCGATGTCGAGCTTCATGGAGAACACGTACGCGCCGATCAACCGCAGCTCCTACCGGCTCGCCGGCGAAGCAACCGAAGCGTTCGAACAGGGTCGAATCGCCATTGCTCGGCTGATCAACGCCAACTCCCCCGACGAAGTGGTGTTCACCAAGAACGCCACCGAGTCGATGAACCTCATCGCCATGGCCTGGGGCCGCGCCAACCTCGCCGAGGGCGACGTCGTGGTGCTCACCGAGATGGAGCACCATGCGAACATCGTGCCATGGCAGATGCTCGTCCAGGAGCGCGGCATCCAGATCCGCTGGGTCCCACTCACGGCCGACGGCCAGCTCGACTTGACCGACATCGACACGATCCTCGATGGCGCCAAGGTCTTCTCCTTCACCGCGATGAGTAACGTGCTCGGCACGATCACACCGATCTCCCACCTCTGTGACAAGGCCCATGCCGCCGGCGCGCTTGCCGTCGTCGACGCCTGCCAGTTCGTGCCACACAACGTCACCGACGTGCAGTCGTGGAACGCTGACCTCGTCGCATTCTCCAGCCACAAGATGTGTGGACCGTCGGGCATCGGCATGTTGTGGGGTCGCATGGAGATCCTCGAAGCAATGCCCCCGTTCCTCGGTGGCGGCAATATGATCGACACCGTCACGTTCGACGGATTCACCACCGCACCGGTTCCGGCGAAGTTCGAGGCCGGTACACCCCCGATCGTCGAAGCTGTCGGCCTCGCTGCCGCTGTCGAGTTCCTCGAGTCGATCGGCATGGCCAACATCCGTCAGCACGAGATGGAACTCAGCCGCTACACGCTCGACACGCTCAACGATCGCTTCGGTGACGACATCACGATCTACGGGCCGGACAACGTCGAACAGCGCGGTGGCGTCTTCAGCTTTGCGTTCCGCGATCTGCACCCGCACGATGTCAGCCAGGTGCTCGACGAACGCAACGTGTGCGTCCGCGCCGGCCACCACTGTGCCAAGCCACTGATGAAGAAGCTCGGCATCCACGCGACGACCCGGGCGAGCCTGTACCTGTACAACACGACTGACGACATTGATGCGCTCGCCGACGCCCTCGACGGTGCCACCGATATCTTCGGGTTCTAGACCGACACTCCGGGAGCGAAAGATGCCAGGCCTCGAAGACCTCTACCGAGAGATCATCCTCGATCACTACCGCACGCCGCGCAATCGTGGCGAGCTCGAACCGCCAGCGATCAAGGCTGACGGTCACAACCCGCTCTGCGGCGACGAGATCACCGTCTACCTCGACCTTGACACGTCAGCGGGGAGCGGCGACGATGCGATCGTCCGCGACATCAAGATCGGCGGCCAAGGCTGTTCGATCTCACAGTCCTCGGCATCAATGATGAGCCAGGCGATGCTCGGCAAGACCGTCGGCGAAGTCAATGCAAAGATCCGCCGATTCAAGACATTGATGGGGATCGAAGGACTTGACGAGGTCGAGAGCGATGCCGACATCGACCTCGGTGACCTCGAAGCGCTCCAGGGCGTCGTGAAGTTCCCCGTGCGAATCAAGTGCGCCGTGCTGAGCTGGAACACCATGCTCGAGGCACTCAATCTCGCTGACGAGTCCGCAGCAACGCACCACTGATCGAGCAGCTGGTCCGGCCCGATCGACTTCATCGAGCGTGCCGCGCCTGCGGGCAGCTCGCTCACTCAGAGCGAGCGAAGAACGCCCACAACGCCAAAACGCGCGGCCTCTCATTTCCACAAGTGCAACACTGTGTGTCAAGATGATCTGAGCGGGGTGGATTGTGGACGAATACTATGAGGACGACTACGACGATGACGAGCGGCGGGGGCGAGGCCGCCTGTTCTGGATGATCACCGGACTGTTTGGTGCGGGGGCACTTGCCTGGTTGGTCGTCATCCCAGGCTTCCAGGGCGAGTCGGCGACGACGACGAACACCCGGGCAGCTGCGACCAGTACGACGTCGACGGACAGCACCACCGTCACGAGCACCACCGTCACGAGCACCACCGTCACGAGCACCACCGTCACGAGCACCACC
>CAXMZV010000353.1:0-5020 GCA_964199985.1 Candidatus Ilumatobacter isfjordensis
CTTCGACCTATTCCTGGCAGCAATGGGCTGCGAAGACCTCGCCGACGATGATCGATTCGGCACGGTCGCAACTCGCATCGAGCACTACGCCGAGCTGAGCCAGATCATTCTTGACTTCTCACGGTCTGTCCCCGATGCCGAGACGTTCGAGCGGATCTTTGCCGAAGCGGGTTTGGCAACGGGCAAAGTTCGCCAGCCTGGTGAGCTCGCTGACACTGATTGGGCGATCGAGCGGGGCGCAACCGTCGACATCGACGACCGCAACGGCGGGACGGTACGCGTCCCAAACGTGCCGTGGCGCTTCTCCGACGCGCCTGACGTCGGCGTGTCAGGCATCCCCAAATATCGTGGCGAAGACAATCGAACCTTGCTCGTTGAGTTGCTCGACTACGACGCCGAACGCCTCGACCAGCTCGAAACGGACGGCGTCCTGTCGAGCCGCCTGCCATCGTGACGCTGACGTTCCCTGTGCTGCCGATGAAGGCCGCGATGGGAACGCTGCCTGCCGCCGACGCCGGGTGGGCATACGAGATCAAGTGGGACGGGTACCGAACGCTCATCTTCATCGACGGCCAGAACGTGCGATTGCAGAGCACCTCCGGAAAAGACGTCACGCAACGATGGCCTGAATTCTCTGACCTGGCCGGCTCGGTCAATGCGACCACGGCGATTCTCGACGCCGAACTCGTCGTGTTCGACGACGAAGGTCGACCAAACTTCGGGCTGGTGCAGCAGAGTGGCGTCGGCTCCAACCGCGAGTCGGTGCTGCACATCTTCGACGTTTTGTCCGTCGACGGCACGGACACGATCGAACTTCCCTACCTCGACCGGCGTCGGCTCCTCAATGCGTTGGTTGAGTCAAGCGACAACTGGCTGATCCCAGCGCACCGTGTGGGCGACGGTGCCGCACTGGTCGAGGCGACTGCTGCCCAACAGCTGGAGGGAGTCATCGCCAAGCGCGTCGACTCCGTGTACCGCCCAGGCACACGAGCCAAGGACTGGATCAAGATCAAGAACCGCTCCGTCGCGGAACTGGTCATCGGCGGCTACACCGAGGGCGCCGGCAACCGTGCGGGCACGTTCGGCGCGCTCTTGCTCGGCCGGCCCGAGGGCAACGACCTGGCCTTCGCCGGCGGCGTCGGGACCGGGTTCACGCACGCTGTGCTGGAATCGATCACGAAACAGCTTCGTGCGATCGAGACCAACTCATGCCCGTTCACCACGCTGCCGCCCGCCAAACATCGCCGGGGCGCCCACTGGGTCGAGCCGCGGTTCGTCGCCGCCGTCGAGATCGCCGAGTTCACCAACGAGGGCTTCGTTCGGCACGCCAGCTTCATCGAACTCCGCGACATGGCAGGCTGATCACGATGCCGATCGACCGCAACGCAGCTGAGCAGCTCGACGCCCACGACCCGCTTGCGCACTGGCGCAACGAGTTCGTGATGCCCGATGCCGACCTGATCTATCTCGATGGAAACTCCCTCGGCAGGACGCCAAAGCGCACGGTGGATGCGTTGCACGCGGCGGTCGAACAACAATGGGCTGGCGACCTGATTGCGTCGTGGTGGGAGCACGATTGGCTGAACCTGCCCCTCACTGTCGGCGACCAGTTAGCTCCCCTCCTCGGAATGAGAGAAGGCGAAGTCGCTGTCCACGATTCCACGACAGTCGGCATCTTCCAGTTGATCAACGTGGCGCTCGACCTCGAACCTGATCGAGGCACGCCGCCGGTGATTGCCTTCGAGCCCAGCGAATTCCCCACCGACCGCTACGCCGCGGAAGGTGTTGCTCGGCTGCGTGGCGGCTCAGTCCACAACAGGCTCGACGACCTGAAGGGCGTGGACGTCATCATTCGATCGATGGTCGACTACCGGACCGCCGAGATCGCCGACGTCGCAGCCGAGACCGAACGCGCCCGATCCGCAGGTGCCGTGACGGTGTGGGACTTGTCGCACGCTGTCGGGGTACTCGACCTCGACCTGCCTGCGCTCGGCGTCGAACTTGCGGTCGGCTGCACCTACAAATTCCTCAACGGAGGTCCGGGCGCACCGGCGTTCACGGCCATCGCCGCCCACCTGCACGATCGAGTGACCCAGCCGATCTGGGGTTGGTTCGGTCAGACCGACCAGTTCGCCATGGACAACGCGTTCGAGCAGCGTCCCGGCATCGGACGAATGCTGCACGGTACGCCTGGCATCCTGGGCCTGGTCGGCGCACGCGAAGGTATCTCGCTCAGTGCGGAGGCCGGCATCGCTGCGATCGCCGCCAAGGGGCGCCAGCTCACGCGATTCGGTATCGAGCTGGCCGATGAGATCGGCCTCGCAACCAACACGCCCCGTGACGACGATCGCCGCGGCGGTCACGTATCGATCCTCCATCCCGATGCAACCCGCCTCCAAGAAGATCTCGCCGCGCGCAAGGTGATCGTCGACAAACGCGATCCCGACGTGTTGCGACTCGGTATGTCGCCATTGACCACACGGTTCACCGACGTCTTCGACGCACTCACCCTCCTCGCCGACCTCACCGCCTGACATCGCCAGCATTCACCCAGGCGCGGTTGGTCCGCACCGCAGCGACGGCAGACTGGAGCCATGAGCGTCGTCAAGATCAATGCCATCACGATTCCCGAGGGCATGGGCCCGCAGCTCGAAGGGCGCTTCGCCGGCCGAGCCAAGATGGTCGAGGCCTTCGATGGCTTCGAAGACTTCCAGCTGCTCCGCCCGACCGAGGGTGAAGCGCGCTACTTCGTCTACACCCGGTGGGCGTCGGAAGAGCACTTCCAGGCGTGGATGAACAGCCAGGACTTCGACAAGGGCCACGGGACCGGCCAGGCCGACGGCAACACTGCACCCGACGGCGAGCAGGCCCGCAAGCCCGTCGCACAGGGTGCGGATTTGATGTCATTCGACGTCGTCGAGCATGTCATCAAAGGAAGCTGAAACCCCCCGCCCCCAACCCACCTCCCCGCCCCCGAGCTTTTCGTGAGGTTCCTGCAGCCAGCGTCTGCAGCAAGCTCACGAAAACGGCGGCTGGGTCGGGCGGCTGCTGCCAGTAACCTCTGATTCCCGTGGCACTGATCGTTCAGAAATACGGCGGCACGTCTGTCGCCGATCCCGATCGCATTCGGGCCGTCGCCGACAACGTCGCTATCACCAAGAAGCGCGGCAATGACGTCGTGGTCGTCGTGTCCGCGATGGGCAAGGCCACCAACAACCTGATCGCGCTCGCCGACTCCGTCTCCAAGACGCAGTCCGGCCGCGAGATGGACATGCTCCTCACCACCGGTGAGCGACAGACCGCAGCACTCCTCACCATGGCGCTCCACGATCGCGGCATCGACGCCATCAGCTACACCGGGAGCCAGGTCGGCATCATCACCGACACGGTCCACGGCAAGGCCAAGATCGTCGAAGTCAAGGGCGATCGTGTGCGGGCGGCGATCGCCGAAGGCAAGGTCGCAGTCATTGCCGGGTTCCAGGGTGTGAGCACCGACAAGGAGATCACCACGATGGGTCGTGGCGCCTCCGACCTCACGGCCTCGGCGCTCGCGCAGGCAATGGGCGCCGACGCCTGCGAGATTTACACCGACGTCACCGGCGTGTTCACCGCCGACCCACGCATCGTGCCGCAAGCCCGCAAGCTCGCCAAGGTCCACTTCGACGAAATGCTCGAAATGGCCGGTGCCGGTTCCAAGGTCCTGGCGATGCGCTCGGTCGAGTTCGCCCGCAACCATGACGTCCCCCTCCACGTCCGTTCCGCGTTCACGTGGGAACAGGGCACGTGGGTCAACAACGAGGAGCCCTCCGTGGAAGATCCCATCATCTCCGGTGTCGTCACCGACATGACCGAAGCCAAAGTGACCGTGCTCGGTGTGCCCGACCGGCCCGGCATCTCGGCGGCACTGTTCGAACCGCTCGCAGACGCCAACGTCAACGTCGACATGATCGTGCAGAACACCTCGACCGAGGGCACCACCGACATCAGCTTCACGATGCCGATGGCTGACCTGCGTCAGGCCGAGACCATCGTGCAGAAGGTCGCCGAGGAAATCGGCGCCACGAAGGTCACCCACGACGACGACATCGCCAAGGTCTCGCTGGTCGGTGCCGGCATGAAGTCGTCGCCCGGCATCGCGGCGAAGATGTTCCGCGTGCTCGCCGACGAAGGCGTGAACATCCAGATGATCTCCACCTCGACGATCCGCGTGTCGATCATCATCCCGTCGGCCGACATGGAACGTGCCGCAATCGCGCTGCACACTGCGTTCGGCCTGGACTCCGGCGCCGATTACAGCGCCCCCCTCCCCGAACGCAAATAGTCACCAACGGGTTCAGGCCCCGTTCGTCACTATTCGGCGGGGGCGAGGCTGCCGCCGAAGATCTGCCAGGCGAGTACGGACTTCGCGATGAGGCTGAGCACGAGGTAGGTCTTCTCGCCGAACACGTAGCTCGTCCACTTGCCGACCTTGCGGTACTGCAGCCATTGGTTGACACCGAAGCTCGAGAAGAACACGAACTGTGCAATGACGATGCCGTAGACGAAGCCGGGCACCTCGTCGGCGGTGAACGTGTTGAACCAGATGGCGACCCACGGGGCGAGACCCGCGATCGTGCCGAACCAGAACGGCATCATCGTGGTCTCGGTGCGGCCGGGCGGGTTGAACTTCTCCTGCAGCCAGCCGAACAGGATCATCGACACGTTGGCGCCGATGATCGCGAACACTGCGGTGATCTCGGTGATGCCGGAGTACGACCCGATGACGATGACCATCAGCGTGGCGCTGATCGAGTACTCGACCCAGCGGAATCGGTTGATCCCTCGGCGCAGATCGGTCTCATACGGGTTGCGAGCGACCGTTGCCGTGAGCAGGTGGTCGATGGCCGCCAAGCTGAGGAACACCGCGACAGCGAGTCCGATCGGCAGGTCGAAGAGGCCTTCACCCTGTGGCACGCGTGTGCCGGGCGGGCCCTCAGGAGCAGCGGTCGTGAACGTGATGGCGAAGTCGCTCGCAAGCACA
>CAXMZV010000354.1:0-5011 GCA_964199985.1 Candidatus Ilumatobacter isfjordensis
CCTCGTCGCGCAGGCGGCCGGCTTCTTCGAACTGCTGCTCTTCGACAGCGGTCTTCTTGGCTTCCTGGACTTCGTTGAGCTTCAGTTCGAGGTCACGGAGATCGGGCGGGGTGGCCATGCGCTTGATGCGCAGACGAGACCCGGCCTCGTCGATGAGGTCGATGGCCTTGTCAGGCAGGAAGCGGTCGCTGATGTAACGGTCAGCGAGGTTGGCAGCAGCAACGAGGGCCTGGTCGGTGATCGTGACCCGGTGATGCGACTCGTACTGATCGCGGATGCCCTTGAGGATCTCGATCGTGTGCGCCAGCGAGGGCTCTTCGACCTTGATCGGCTGGAAACGACGCTCGAGCGCGGCGTCCTTCTCGACGTGCTTGCGGTACTCGTCGGTGGTGGTGGCACCGATGGTCTGGAGTTCGCCGCGAGCGAGCATCGGCTTGAGGATCGACGCAGCATCGATGGCACCTTCGGCGGCGCCGGCACCAACGAGGGTGTGGATCTCGTCGATGAACAACAAGATGTCGCCGCGGGTCTTGATCTCTTTGAGGACCTTCTTGAGGCGTTCTTCGAAGTCACCGCGGTATCGGCTGCCGGCAACGAGCGAGCCGAGGTCGAGGGTGTAGAGCTGCTTGTTGGTCAGCGTGTCGGGCACGTCGTTGTTGACGATCTTCTGGGCCAGGCCCTCGACGATCGCGGTCTTGCCGACGCCCGGCTCACCGATGAGCACCGGGTTGTTCTTGGTGCGACGCGAGAGAATCTGCATCGTGCGCTCGAGTTCTTTCGAGCGACCGATGACCGGGTCGAGCTCGCCATTGCGGGCGGCCTCGGTGAGGTTGCGGCCGAACTGATCGAGGATCTGGGAGTTGGCGCCCTTTTCGTCGTCGCCACCCTTGCTGCCGACACCGGCCGTTGCGGGCGTGCCGCCTTCGCTGCGTCCGCCGCTGCCACCGCCGGTGGAGCCCGACGGGCCCTGGTAGCCGGAGAGGAGCTGGATGACCTGCTGGCGGACACGAGAGAGATCGGCTCCGAGCTTGACCAGCACCTGTGCGGCAACGCCTTCACCCTCGCGGATGAGACCGAGCAGGATGTGCTCGGTGCCGATGTAATTGTGTCCGAGCTGCAGCGCCTCACGCAGCGACAGTTCGAGGACTTTCTTCGCTCGCGGAGTGAAGGGGATGTGGCCCGAGGGCGACGAGCCACCCTGGCCGATGATCTCCTCGACCTGACTGCGCACGGCTTCGAGGCTGATGCCCAGCGACTCGAGCGCCTTGGCGGCAACGCCTTCACCCTCGTGGATCAGACCGAGCAGGATGTGCTCAGTGCCGATGTAGCTGTGGTTGAGGAGCCGCGCTTCTTCCTGCGCGAGCACAACAACTCGTCGAGCTCGGTCGGTAAATCGTTCGAACATCTGCTGCCCTTTCGTTCAGGGGCCCATCAATGAGCGCCGCCTGCGAGATGCGAAACAGCGCTCGGAACCTGTGAGGCAACCCTACCGGCGACCTGTCACGGTGCCCGGTCGAGCGCCGTGACAGGTTTTCGTCAATTTTCGGGAATACATGAGCAATCTCCGGCAGCGGCGGCTCTGGTTGTCGGGTTGGGCCCGCAACCGGGCTTCTTCGCTTTTCGTCGATTTCAGCGCGACTCGCAACATCTCTGCCCGCAGAGCGGTCGAATGCTGCGTCAAGCGGGCACAGATCCGTCGCTGTCGTTCGTTTCGGTCCGGGCGGGCCATGATCTGCTGATGCGCATTGTTGTGATCGTTCTCGGAGTGCTCGCAGCGGTCGCCGTCATCGCTGCAGTGATGATCCGTCGGCTCGACCACGATGCCGGGGTGTGGCACGCCGATCCGCTCACCGCTCCGAAGCCCTCGACACCGAACTCTTATCGAGTGGCGCCAGCCGACTCCGGTATCGACACAGATGCAGTGGCCCCTGTGTTCAACATGTCGACGAAGGAACTCGCTGCAAAATTCGACCGAGTCGCGCGCGACAGTGGCAATGTCGACGTCGTGGGTGGCTCGCCCGAGAGCGGTTTCGTCACCTACGTCCAAACGTCCACGCTGTTCGCCTTTCCCGACTACATCTCGGTCAAGTTCATCGAGATCGATGCGAACACCAGCACCCTGGCGGTGCTCTCGCGCTCACGACTCGGCCAGAGCGACCTCGGCGTGAACGAGAAGCGCATCACCGCCTGGCTCGCCCAACTCGGCTGACACCCACCGGCACGGC
The DNA here is from genome assembly GCA_964199985.1 of Candidatus Ilumatobacter isfjordensis. Taxonomy (GTDB): domain Bacteria; phylum Actinomycetota; class Acidimicrobiia; order Acidimicrobiales; family Ilumatobacteraceae; genus Ilumatobacter_A; species Ilumatobacter_A isfjordensis. The sequence goes on from CAXMZV010000354.1 coordinate 2,226, forward strand.
AAAGGCGTGTGGACGTTGCGCACTATGTGCGCAAGATCCACACGCCTTCAGCACGAATCGCCGACTCTCCGCGCGCTCGGTAGCCTGCACGACGTGCCCGAGCCGCAGAACGTCACGTCGCCGCTGCTTGCGTTGCCGGCCATGGATGTCGACCGTGAACGGATCGAAGCAGCGATGCACGAGTCAGTGCAGACGCCCGACTCGTATCTCAACGAAATCGCCTCGCACCTGATCGTGGCCGGAGGCAAGCGCCTGCGTCACGTGCTCGCTGTTGCTGCAGCACAGATCAACGGTGTCGTCGCCACCGAAGACGCCGTTCGTGGCGGTGTCTCCTGCGAGCTCGTCCACCTCGGGTCGCTCTATCACGACGACGTCATGGACGAAGCCGACACCCGTCGCGGCGTCGAAACGGTCAACGCCAAGTGGGGCAACTTGCAAGCCATTCTCGCTGGCGACTTCTTGCTCTCGCGTGCTTCCGAGATCGCTGCATCACTCGGCACCGAAGTTGCTGGCCTGCTGGCTCGCACCATCGGGTGGCTGTGCGAAGGCCAAATCGAAGAGCTGCGCCACACCTACGACGTCAGCCGTCCGGAGCCGTCGTATTTCGCCTCGATCCACGGCAAGACCGCCTCGCTGTACGGCACCGCTGCCCGCATCGGCGGCATCGTCGCCGGGCACGATCGAGCGACCATCGATGCGCTGACCGAGTTCGGCAACGCCTACGGCATGGTCTTCCAGATCGTCGACGACATTCTCGACATCACGGCGACCGACGAACAACTGGGCAAGCCCGCAGGCCACGACATGGTCGAAGGCGTGTACACGCTTCCAGTGCTCCGCACCCTCGCCACGACCAGCAGCGCAGCCGACGAGCTCGCTGAGCTGCTCGGCGCACCGCTCGATGACGCTCAGCAGCAGAAGGCGTTGGCAATCGTCCGCTCGAGCGAGGGTGTGGCGTCGGCAATGGTCACCGCTCGCGAGTACGTGCAGCGGGCCGAAGATGCCGTCGCCGAATTTGCCGACACGCCTGCCGCCGAGGCGCTGCGCACCGCCTCCCGAGTCCTGCTCGACTCGGCCGCAGTCCACGCCTGAACCGACCATCCGGCGTCGTCGTTCGATCGTGTCCACGATGATGTTGGGCTCCGCCCCCTCCCATGGGGCAGGCTGAGACAATGCATGTAGTCATCGTCGGTGCCGGCGAAGTTGGTTGGTATCTCGCGCAGCGGCTCGGTGCCGAGGGCCACGACGTGGTCGTCATCGAACAGAACGAGGCCATTGCGTCGGCGCTCGGCGCCGAACTCGACGTCCAAGTCGTCATCGGGAGTGCCACGCTCCCATCCACGCTGCAGGCCGCGCGGATCGATCGCGCCGACCTCCTCGCTGGCGTCACGCAGAACGACGAGGTCAATCTCATCGCCTCGCTGCTCGCGAAGGAAGCGGGTGTGCCCCAGACCGTGGTCCGCATCCAGACCGAGGAGTTGCGCGGCCCGGCAGGGGAACCCCTGCGCGAAGCAATGCGCGCCGACGTCGTCATCGACCCCGACGCTGACACCGCTGACGAGATCATGGAACTCACTGAGGCGTCCGGTGCCGACGAGGTGTACCAGATGTCGGGTGGCGACCTCATCGTCCTCGGCTGCACCATTGGCGAGGGCTCCGCACTTGCCGGCAGCACCCTGGCCGAAATCGGTGCGAGCTTCGAGCCCGACTGGAGCTTCCTGTTCGGGGCGCTGACCCGCGACGGCGAAACAGTGATCCCGCGCGGCGATCAACGACTCGAAACCGGTGACCACGTGCGCGTGCTCACCAGCCGCCAGAGCCGCAATGAGATCCTCGAGCTGCTCGGCGCTGCCCACCGTCGCGCCAAGCGGGTGATGGTGCTCGGTGGCGGGGCCGTCGGTTCACGTGTTGCCGAGCGGCTGGAGCAGGCGGGCGCTGACGTCGTGCTGGTCGAACACGATCTTGACCGCGCTCGCGTGCTGTCCGAGAAGCTCCCCCGGATCACCGTGGTGCGTGGCGACATCGAAGACACTGACATGCTCAGCGAGGAGTCGATCAGCGACAAGGATCTCGTCATCGCCGCGACAGGTGACGACGCCGCCAACGTGCTGGCATGCGCGTTCGCGGCCACGGGTCGCGACACGTTCACGGTGGCGGTCATCCACCGCCTGAGCCTGCTCCCGCTCGTCCGCCAGTTCGGCATCGACGCTGCGCTCAGCCCGCGCACCGCGTCGGCCAATGCCGTGCTGCGTCACGTGCGCGGCGGAACGGCGTCGGTGGCGACCTTCCTCGAGAGCGACATCGAGGTCGACGAGATCGAGATCGAGGTGGGCTCCGACGCCGACGACGCTGTGGTCTCCGAGCTCCACCTGCCCCATTCGATCGTGCTCGGTGCGGTGATCCGGCCGGGCGAGCCGGGTCGCATCGTTCGCGGCTACACGGTGCTCCACGCTGGCGACAACGTCGTGGTGTTCGCTCGACCAGAGTCGCTGCCTGCACTCCGCAAGGTGTTCACCGCGTGACCAACGTGCCATCGGCACCGGGGTCGGACCATGGTCGGCGCCTGCACCATCCCGACCTGCGCGCGGCCTCGAACCCGCGTGCCGCGATCTTTGGGGCGCGCGGCGAACGGTTGCTGGCCGAACGGCGCCGCCCTTCAATGGCGCTCAACGTCCTCGGCCTCACCGTCGCAGTCGTCGGCATCGGCATTGCCGTGTCCGGCATCGTCGACCTGATCGACGGCGGCCCCGACGTCGCGACCTTGCTGCTCACTGGACTCATCACCT
>CAXMZV010000355.1:0-5002 GCA_964199985.1 Candidatus Ilumatobacter isfjordensis
ATGCGAACTCGGCGTCATCGATCGTGCCGGCGTTCCAGCCGCCCATCGGGCCGAAGGCGACGTCGCCGACCGTCCAGCGCGAGGCCGCCGAGTCGCCGGTGAGACCGGCGGATTCTGCGTCGAGCAAGGAGGCGAAGGTGCTGTACCGCTCGAACAGGTCGAGGCCCTGTTCGTCGTTCCACTTGGACGTACCGGTCCAGAGTCCCTCGACCAGGGCCTCCTGGTCCGGATACAGCGCCCCGAGGATGCCATAAGTGCCGACGTGGACCGGCCAGCCATCCTGACCGCCGGCGATCATGCACTTCTTGCCGGCTTCTTCGATGGTGGTGCAGGCCGAAATGAGTTCGTCGAACGTCGTCGGCGTCTCGACGCCGACCTCCGCGAGCAGGTCGTCGTTCACGAACATCCCGCTGTAGGTCGTGCGGCCGAGTGCGACCGCGTACACGCCGTCGTTGTACGACGAGCTCTCGACGGCGGCCTCGTCGTAGTTGTCGAGGAACGCCTCGCCGGTGAGGTCCTTGATCAGCCCGGCATCGATCAGCTGCTGCCAGGGCGGCGCGTCGGCGCCGGCCATGTACTCCTGCACCGGCTTGTCGAAGCCGGTCAGGCTGATCGTGGTGACGTCGATGTCTTTCGCCGTCAGACGGGTCTGGTTGGTCGTGGAGAGTGCGTCAGCCTCGACGATCGAGAGGTCGACCTCGACCCCAGGGTTCGCGGCCTCGAACTCGTCGTTGAAGTTCTCGAAGAACTCGACGCCTGCCGGGTTCTGGTGGATCAGCACGCGCAGCGTGCCCTCCAGGTCACTGGTCGCTCCGTCGGCTGCGGGCTCCTCGGCTGCGGGCTCCTCGGCTGCTGGTTCGTCGGCTGCGGGCTCGTCGGCGGCATCATCGTCACTTCCGCACGCTGCTGCCACCAGCCCGAATGCGAGCACTAATGGAATGATTCTTGACTTCTTACTTCTCATGTTGATTCTCCCCTAGGTGGTGTTTGATGTGAGACGGTGAATGAACGAACCGAAGGATGGCTCTGGTGCAAGATCCGAGCACCTGGAACGCCCGGATCGGAACGGCCGCACAACTCTGCGATCCGGCCTGTCGAATTGGCGGTCAAGCGTTCTCCCCCGAGGACGGCTCCCAGACTCGTCATTGTTGGGAGCGCTCCCAACATCTGGGAGCGCTCCCAGCATAGAACTGACCGATTCGCGAAGTCAACAGTTGATTGGGGCTTTGCGGTAACGCATACTCTGAGAGCGCTCCCACGCACAGAACCTACGGCGGCCATCGCCCGGACGGAGCACAGAGAGAGAGGCGTGCAATGTCGGCGACCGAGGACATCGAATTCGTAGACGGGGTCGAGATGTACCGGATCGCTTCGATCGATCGGATCGATCCGTTTCTCATGACGGTCGTGAGCAACTCCGACCTGTGGATGTTCGTCTCGAGCGCCGGCGGGCTCACGGCCGGCCGCGTCGCGCCCGAACGGTGCATCTTTCCGTACGAGACCGATGATCGCCTCCATCACGTCAGCGGCCGAGTTGGACCGGTGACCGTGCTGCGCGTCGGCCGGCCCGGGGGGACGACCCTCTGGGAACCATTCACGGGCGATCAGCCCAACACCCGTCGCAGCCTCCTCAAGAGCCTGCTCGGCAACGTCGTGATTTTCGAAGAGCAGCATCTCGAGCTCGGACTGGCGATTCGATACCGGTGGGCGCCATCAGATCGGTTCGGTTGGGTTCGAACCGTGTCGTTGACCAATCAAGAAGGCGACGAAGCGATGACGGTCGAGGTCGTTGATGGCCTGCTCGACGTGATGCCGTGGGGGGTCAGCGTGCCCTTCCAGCAGCAGATGAGCAATCTCGCAAACGCCTACCGACGGAGCGAGATCATCAAGTCCGGAGTCGGCATCTTCACCCTCGAGGCGTTGATCGTCGATCTTCCCGAACCGGCAGAAGCCCTACGAGCGACCACCGTGTGGTCGACCGGGTTGGACGGGCCGTCACGAAGCCTCGACCCACGCGCTGTTGCGGCGGCTCGACACGGCACCCCATTCCCGGAATCGTTCCTGAGGACTGGCCGCCCTGGATCGTTCCTCGTCAACGCCACCCTCGACATCGCGCCCGGCCAGACCCACAGGTGGCACGTTGTTGCCGACGTGGCCCAAAGCCATGCGGACATCGCTCGGCTCACCAACGAACTCGAATCGAGCGACGATCTGTCGCAGCACGTCGATGACGACATCGAGCGGTGCTCAGCCGAGCTCCACAGAATCGTCGCCGGTGCCGACGGCATGCAGACGACAGCGTCGCCCAAAATGGACGCCCACCACATTGCCAACACCCTGTTCAACGTCATGCGAGGCGGCACCTTCGCCGATGGATACTCGGTCGACTCCGACCGGTTCCGTTCATTCGTGAACGAGCGCAACACCGAAGTGGCCAACCGGCACGCCGAATGGCTCGCCGGTCTTCCCGACTCGATCGACGTGGCCGACCTCCGCTCCCGCGCCGCCGAACCCGGCGACCCGAACCTGACCAGACTGGCGCACGAATACCTGCCGCTGTCGTTCTCGCGACGTCACGGTGACCCGAGCCGACCGTGGAATCAGTTCGCGATCCGGGTCCAAAATTCCGAGGGCGAGCCGCTGCTGAGCTACCAGGGCAACTGGCGCGACATCTTCCAGAACTGGGAGGCCCTGTGCCACACCTACCCCAGCTTCTTGCCCTCCATCATCGCCAAATTTGTCAACGCCTCCACCGCCGACGGATTCAACCCCTACCGGATCACCAACGACGGGATCGACTGGGAGGTTCCCGAACCCGAGAATCCCTGGAGCGGGATCGGCTACTGGGGCGATCACCAGATCGTCTACCTGTACCGGCTGCTGCACACCCAGCGAGAGCACGACCCGAGTTGGCTCGGTGCCGAGTTGGCCAGCCGCGCCTACTCGTTCGCCGACGTGCCTTATCGAATCGCACCGTTCGAGCAGTTGGTGCGGGACCCGAAGGCCACGATCGAGTTCGACTCGATCGCAGAGTCCGCCACTACGGAGCGAGTCGACCGACTCGGGGCCGACGGGCGGCTGATCACCGACGCGACGGGTGGCGTCCTGCACGTGACCTTGCTCGAGAAGCTCCTCATCCCTGCCCTCGCCAAACTGTCGAACTTGGTACCGCGCGGGGGGATCTGGATGAACACCCAGCGCCCCGAGTGGAACGACGCCAACAACGCCCTTGTCGGGTTCGGGTTGTCGATGGTCACCCTCGCCCACCTTCGCCGGTATCTGCAGTTCATCGATGAGGTCACCAGCGATCTCGTGGACGCCCACCTCGTGTCGGCCGACGTCGTCACCTGGATCGAGCAGGTCGCCACGGTGCTCGAGTCCCACGAGCACCTGGTCGGTGCGTCATCGATCGACGATGGGGCCCGGGCGCAGATCGTTCGCGAGTTGGGCCTCGCGTTCGACGACTACCGCACCCGGCTCTACGACGCCGGTCCCTCGGCCCCGAAACCACTCGCTCCCGAAACGCTGCGGCGCCTGCTCCGGATCTCGAGACGCCACCTCGATGACACGCTCCAAGCCGCGCACCGGTCCGACGGCCTCTACGACGCATACAACCTGGTGGCGTTCACCGATGCCGGCCGGCGGGCGAGCGTCAGCCATCTCCCGCCGATGCTCGAAGGGCAAGTCGCGGCGATCAGCTCGGGCCTGCTCGATGTTGACCAGGTCGTCGCCCTGGTCAACACGATGTACGAGTCCGATCTGTACCGGGACGACGTCGACAGCTTCGTGCTCTACCCGGTGACCCGGAGGCCGCCCTTCCTCGAACGCAACCAGGTGCCATCCGAAGCGGTCGAATCCAACCCGTTGCTGTTGGCCCTCCTCGCCGCCGGCAACGACGACACCATCGGTCGCGATGTCAACGGGAGGTATCACTTCCACGCCGACCTCAAGAATGCAGCTGACCTCTCGCTGGCGCTCGAATCGCTGACCGGGACCAAGTTCGAGCCGCTGGCCACCGACCACGGAGACGACACACTTGATCTGTTCGAACGGGTCTTCAACCACCACGAGTTCACCGGGCGTTCCTCAACGATGTACGGATACGAGGGGATCGGTTCGGTGTACTGGCACATGGTGGCGAAGTTGCTGGTGGCAGTACAGGAGTCGATCTTGGATGCACACCCCGGAACCGGAGAGGACTCGCTGCGGGAACTGGTCCGGCTGTACGACCGAGTACGCGAGGGACTCGGATTCAACAAGTCCGCTGTCCAATACGGCGCCTTCCCGACCGATCCGTACTCGCACACGCCCGCCCACGCTGGAGCGCAACAGCCCGGCATGACCGGGCAGGTCAAAGAAGAGCTGCTGACCCGTTGGGCCGAACTCGGGCTCACTGTCTCGCAGGGTTCGATTCGCTTCTCACCGATGCTGCTCAGCAACGGCGAGTTCCGAACGGGGCCCGGAAACTTGGCCTACCTCGACGTTGCGGGCCGATCGCGCGATCTCGACGTGCCGCCCGGAACCGCAGCCTTCACGGTCTGTCGCGTCCCCGTCGTCGTGCGCGCCTCTGACACCGGGCCGGTGATCGTGATCACCCGCGGCGACGGGACTCGGCACGAGGTTTCCGGATCCTTACTCGATCAGCAGACGTCCCGACAGATCTTCGAACACACCGCGTACATCTCTCGGCTCGACGTCGTCGTACCAATCCAATCGATCCGGCCGTAAGCCATGGTGTCGAGTTGCCGGATGGTCGAACGGCAGATCACTACGATCAACAAGAGTCGGTCAGCCCTACGAAGCGTGCCGAAGAGGATGAGATGACGGATACACCAAAAAGCTTGACGCTCGAAGCGATCGGCAAATTGGCGGGGGTCTCGCGGTCGACGGTCTCGAGGGGTGCTCAACGACCATCCCGATGTGCGACCGGAGGTCAGGATGCGCGTCGAGGCCGTGATCGAAAAGACGGGCTACCTCCCGAATCAGGCAGCGCGCGCCCTCG
>CAXMZV010000356.1:0-4974 GCA_964199985.1 Candidatus Ilumatobacter isfjordensis
ATTCGATGTCACTCAAGGTAGGGGTTCACATGACCAGCAACAACCTCGACTTCGATTACTTGATACACATCGACTCAGCATTTGCGGTCTCTTCTCTCTTTGCCCGGGGGGTTTTCGTGAGCTTGCTGCAGTCAGTGACTGCAGCAAGCTCACGAAAACTGGGTGGGGGGCGGCGGTCGAGGATGGGTGGGCGGGATGGCGCTCAACCGAGCGGGTCGAGGTCGAAGTTGACGATGAACTCGAACGAGACCTGATCGGAACTGTTCGGGCTGGTGTGGACCCAAGCGCAACGGTCCGCCCCAGCGTGGTCGATGCCGATGAGGTTCAGGCCGCCTGGCCCGGTCGGCGGCTCACCGCCCGCTTGAGTCGGGCGGTCAGTCGGCGAGGAACTCGGGGCCGAATGACGACGGAAGCAGTTCGGTCATCGTCATCGTGAGCGCGGCCCCGTCGTTGGTCGTCGCGTGGATGACCGCGTCGGGCCCGGCGAACTCGCGGAGGCGTTGGCGACAACCGCCGCATGGGGTCCCTGGTGTCGCTCCCCCGGTGACGACCACCACTTCGACGATCTCTCGCTCGCCCGCGAGCACCATCGCAGCAATCGCACCGGCCTCGGCACACGTCCCTTCGGGGTACGCCGCGTTCTCGACGTTGCAGCCCGCATGGATCGCGCCCGACGCCGTTCGGATTGCTGCACCGACCGCGTAGTTCGAGTACGGACAGTGCGCTTGGCTCTGCGCGGCGAGGGCCGCGTCGAACAGGTCAGCAGATGCCCCGGCGATGGCTCCTTCGGTCGAGCTCATTGCGCCAACCTCGGCACGACACGCCGCCGAATCGCACCCGGCAAGACGCCGAGCAACCCAGCACCGACCTTGTTCAGACCACCCGGAACGACATTGACGCGGTTGAGATCGACGCCCTTCAATCCTGCCCCCGCGACCTCGTCAGCCGACTGCCAGAGCATGTCGGGAATGTCCGAAGCATCGAACTCGGCACGGTCTTGGAACTCGGTCCGCGTGAAGCCGGGGCAGAGCGCTGTGACATGCACGTGATGCTTGAGCAGTTCCGCGTGTTGCGCCTCGGAGAACGAACTGACAAACGCCTTCGTTGCGGCATTCGTGGCGCTGTTCGGGGCCGGCGCGCTGGCCGCGACCGACGACACGTTCAAGATGCCACCGCCACCACCTCGCTCGACCATCGCCGCCGCTGCGGCGTGGGACAACCGGTGCAGGGCCGTGATGTTGACGTCGACGACTGCCGACTCACGATCGATGTCGAGCTCATGGAAGGCGCCAGTCAGCCCGAAGCCGGCGTTGTTGACGAGGAGGTCAATCGGATGGTCGTCGTCACGAAGTCGCTCCTCGACTCTACCGAGCGCATCGCTCTCGCCCAGATCGGCGACCATGACCTCGACATCGACGTCGAGATCGGCAGCGAGGGCAATGAGTCGAGCCTCGTCTCGTGCGACGACGACGAGCCGAGTGCCGTCGACGGCGACTTGTTCGGCGATCGCCTTGCCGATGCCAGACGATTCTTCGGTCACGAGTGCACGATTCCAACGAGTCATGTCCCCATCGTGCCACGCAAATCGACCCTCAACCATCGCGGAACCATCGCGCGTGGCCGCGCTCCGACCTGCAAGAATCACCTTCCGTGCAGCTGTATTTTCGAGACGCGCTCGACGGTGACGTCGAAGACCTCATCGACGTCCTGCTCGGCGGACGCCTCGGCCAAGGTGCCGACGACCCGCACTACATCGACGACTACGTCGACGCGCTCCGCGAGATCGATGACACCGACGGCTCATACCTCTTGGTCGCCGAATTTGGCGGCCGCATTGTGGGCATGTTGCAGCTGTTCACATTCCGTCACTTCCAACACCGCGGCGGGCGGTGCGCCGAGATCGAGTCGATGCATGTCATCGAAGACCAGGGCAGCACGGGCGTAGGTGGACAACTGCTCGACTATGCAGTGAGCAGGGCGAAGGACCTCGGCTGCTACCGCATCCAGCTCACGAGCAGCATCAAACGTGATGACGCCCACCGCTTCTATGAGGACCACGGCTTCAAGGAAACCCACAAGGGCTTCAAGCAGTACCTCGACCTGGACTGGACGCCGAATCGTTCAGCGGGTCGCCGCCAGCAGCAGCACGTCTGATTCGGTCAGGTCACGACCACGGCCGTCGTCGTCCCGGCTCGCTGATGCGACGCACTCACCGACAACTCGGTGCCGGCGGAGCAACGAACCACCCATGATGCGAGCGCTCGTTCGGGTGAGCCGCCGTCGCCGCGGTTGAACCGGGCGGAGATCGCACCGTCGAGTTGACCGAGCTCGATTCGGCCAGACCCACCGATGATCTCGGCACCCGTCAGTTCGACGACGACAGCGCGGACCATGCCATCCTTCTTCGCCTTCTCAGTGACATGGGTCGGCAGCCATCCGTTGTTCGCGACGCCGACCGAAACCCGCCAGGTGTCGGCACCGAGTTGCTCGACGTCGGTGTGCTTGATGTCGAGGCACGGCGCAGCGAGCGCTTGAGCAACAGCAAACGCTCCGTGACCATCGACCTCGTCCTTGAGTAGATGCATCGGTGGGTTGGCCCACGAGTACAAGTCGTTCCACCCGCCCAGCTCGACCGGCCCCAATTGCGGATGATCGAACTCGTACCAGTCAACGAAACCCGCCGTCTGCGCGCCGCCAGGTTGCCCGTCGAGCCAGTGCAGCACGGCCAGCGCCTCGTCGTCGGTGGGGCCCGTGTACCAGAAGTGGGTCGACACCTTCTCACCCGTAGCGGCGTGGACGAGGTCCCAGAACTCGGTGGTCCATCCGTAGACACCGAAGTGCTCGTACGCCCAGTCGTCGGATGCGCCACTCTGGGTCTCCGCCGTGTCCCACGTGAAGTCTTCGTACACGGAGTGGGCCGGGTATCCGGTCAGTTCCGTGCCACGTTTGGCGAGTTCCTTCCACACCCAAACGTCGTTCGGTGACAGCGTCGAGTCGGCCTTCGTCGACGACGGGCGGAGCAGCACGCCGCCGCTGGTGTGGAACGCATTGAAGCCACAGATGTTCGGATGGGCGACAATCGCCCGTACGAGCGCGTCGATCTCTGGTTCCGAGAGTGGGTGATCACCGGAGCCGGGCACGGTGGTCCCCCATCCCGCTGGGAAGTTGCGGTTCATGTCGAGGCCCTGCGGCGGGCGCGGCTTCGGCATCGTGAAGCCGTCGAAGTCCTCGATCGTTCCTTCGCCGAACAGTCGGTAGCGCGGCATACCGGCGGCGACTCCGTCGAGCGGGACCGGCACGAGCACGCGAGCATCGTCGGGGTGCGGCATCCACTGGCCGTCGTCGTCAGCGACGCGCATCTGCAGGATGCGGCCATCGCCGTCGATGTCTTCGCTCTCATGCCCGGGCCAGCGACGACCGTCAGCGAGTGGCCAGTTGCGAACGCTCGACCGACGGAAATGCGGCGAGTCGGCCAGCGCCCACTCGGCACCATCGGGGTTGACCCGCGGGACCACGTAGAACGTGCGCGTCTGCAGTGCGCGTACGACCTGTTCGTCGCCGGTAGCGAAGCCCTCGACCAGGTGCTGCAGCACGCGGCAGGCAGCGACCGAGGCAGTCAGTTCGACCGAGTGAATGTTCGCGTCGATCCAATGCGCCGGCTTCGTGTGGTGCGCTCCCGTCGTCGGATCGGTGACCGTGACAAGGAGCAGATCACGACCCTGGTGCGACTGGCCATACGTCTCGATCGCCACGAGCTCGGGATGGGCGTCGGCGAGCTGATCGAGCCAGGCGACCAACTCGTCGTAGCGGAGGAACCTGTCGAAGTCGTACTCGTCGGCCATCGCCTGATCGTACGACGGTCACAGGCGACCGAGGACGTCGGCCAACCGATCGAGCGCCCTGGGAAAGTGATGTTCGGCCGGACGGCTGAATCCAATCGCGAACCCGGCGCCTGCTTTGGTGGAACGGTGATGCGTTTCGAGGCCGAGCAACCCGATGGACGCTGCATCGGCCGCGGCAAGCACCGTCGCCTCATCGATCTTCGTCTCCCCGAGCCTGGCCATCAGGTGGAGGCCCGCCGCGCCGCCGCCCACATCGAGCCAGGGAGCCGAAGTTGCGAGCGCTTCGCGAAGTTGCGCGCTGCGACTGCGATATCGACCCCGCATCTGCCGGATGTGTCGGTCGAGTTCGCCGCGGGTGATGAAATCGGTCAGCACCAACTGTTCGAGCGACGACACTCCGGCGCGTACATGCATGATGCGCAGCAGGTCCCGGCGGAGCGCCTCGGGCACGACGATCCAAGCGATGCGCAACGCAGGCGCCAACGACTTGCTTGCCGTTCCTGCATAGATGACACGATCCGGGGCGAGTCCCTGCAGCGACCCGATGGGTCGACGGTCGTACCTGAACTCGCCGTCGTAGTCGTCCTCGATGATCCACGTGTCGCGGTCATGGGCCCAATCGACCAACTCGTTGCGTCGTTCCGCACTCATCGTGATTCCCGTTGGGTACTGATGAGCGGGCGTGACAACGACGGCGCCCACATCTGATGCTCGGAGTTGCGCGATGTCGATGCCATCAGCGTCGAGGGGAATCGGCACGACCTCCAGTCCGGCGAGTCGAAGCAAATCAGCGTGAAACGGAAGCGCCGGATCCTCGATGGCGATCCGTGTGACGCGGCGATGGCGCAACATCTCGCCGAGGAAGCTGAGCGCTGCACTAAAGCCCCCGGCGATCCGAACTGCTGATGTCGTGGCCACCACGGTTCGTGTGCGCGCAAGATGGTCGGCCAGTGCGCTGCGCAGCTCTGGAACGCCGCGCGGGTCCGGGTAGCCGAAAGCAGTGTCGGGCGCATCGTGCAACATGCGCCGGACCGACCGCATCCAACGTGTTCGAGGAAATGAGCTCGGGTCTGGTTCACCCGGACGGAAGTCGTGCTCCGGGGTCGGCCCGAGCAGGTCGAATTCCTCGTCG
>CAXMZV010000357.1:0-4969 GCA_964199985.1 Candidatus Ilumatobacter isfjordensis
ATCTCACGCTCGATTCGCTGCGCGCTGCAATCGGTGTTGTCGCGCAGGATCCGCACCTGTTCCACGAGTCATCGGAGAGAACCTGCGCTACGCCGATCAATCAGCGTCGGAGGCCGACGTCATTGCCGCTGCCAAAGCAGCGCGGATTCACGACACGATTGCGGCGCTTCCGGATGGCTACGACACGATCGTCGGTGAGCGCGGCTACCGGCTCAGTGGCGGCGAGAAGCAGCGCCTGGCCATCGCTCGCCTGCTCTTGAAGAACCCGGCGATCATCATCCTCGACGAGGCGACGAGCCATCTCGACAACGACAACGAGGCACATATTCAAGCTGCGCTTGAACATGCCATGGAAGGTCGAACTGCGCTCGTCATCGCCCACCGCTTGTCAACGATCCGGAGCGCCGACCGCATCGCCTTCGTGGAGAACGGTCGGATTGCCGAGATCGGAACCCACGACGAGTTGCTCGCAGCCGACGGACGGTATGCCCGTCAACTGCAGGCCGGAGAACTCGTCACGCCGGGCTGACCGACGGTCAACTCAACCGCTGTCCACCTGTCGTCAGGACGACGCGTCGACCGACCAGGCGTTGATGGCGTACTGGCCATTCGCATTGACGTCCAATACGGCGTCGGATCGGGCCCGTGCACCGGAAGCAGCGGTGAGCTGCACCGCGAGTCGGAACCGTCGTTGGACTGCCTGGTCGATCACTCCCACCAGATATCCCGACGACGGGTTCACGTGGTTGAGCTGTACCGACTCGGCCACGATGCCGCCCGAGACTCTCAAAAGATGGTCCGGATTGACTCCACCGTCGATCACCACGTCGGCGTTCGGCGTCAGGATCATTCCGTCGATGATCACGGCGTTGGTCGCAGCTGACCCAGATGACTGGTCGATGCGGACCGCTGGATCCGCGAGGGCGGACGGGACGTACGCCGCGGGCGGCGCGCCAGGAATCGCAACGACGCTGTGGTTCGCCACATCTTGCAGGCATTGGTCGGTCGACAAGCTGGCATCGCACGACGGATTCTCAACAGCGAACGTCGAGTCGAGGAAGACCACGTCGGCAGGAATGACGGGGGCGCTGGGATCTGCCACCGCCGGCGGCGGCGCGGGGCCGAAGTTGATGGTCCGAATCGAGACTCCGTCCGTGCCTCGCGTGCTGGCATCGGACACGCGACGGTTCATCTCGAATCGTGCGTTGGGTTGAATGTCCAGGCGCCCGGCACCGCCGAACAGGAAGGTGGCACCCCGGCCGGAGACCGCAGGGCTGCTCGGCGAACTCGAGGCACCGGCTGCCGGTGCGTCGCCGCCAGCGCAGCCGCCGATCGGCCCTTGCCCGACCACAACTTCGGCGCCTGACTCGACGGTGACCGGGTGGTTGAACAAGTAGACGCCAGAGGCGAAGTAGTGATCGCCGGGTCCGAGCACCAACGGCCCGAGGTATCGGCCGGGGAAGTACAGGCTGCACCCACCGATCTGTGGTGGATTGACGGTGCCACGCACATACGCGGGGACAGGCGGAAGGGTCGGGTAGACGTGGCTGCCATCCGCTTCGGGGTCCTCCCCGACACGCTCGTACCAGGGTTGCGTGATCGCTGGGTCGGCGCCGGACACGTAGATCTCACCGCTCACTGCGGAGACGGCGGGACCGGTGAGCGCCGTCGCCGGGTCGGTCGAGGTGGTGATGAGGCCGAGCTGGTTCCGGGCCGTGCCGAAGTAGTTCCCGGCGGGGCTGCAACTGACCGTTGCGGTATGGCCGTTGAGGGAGAAGCTGGCAGGTTCCGTGTCGGTGTAGCACTGCCCTGGGCCGGCATCGCGCTGGAAAACGATGGCCATTTCCATTGCGGATCGAGCCGACTGAAAGGTGTCGTCTCGCTCCGCGAGCTCGGGCTGCACTCGGAAGAGCGTCACGGCAAAAGTCTGCAGCGCGACGACGATGATCGAACCGACCACCGTGAGGACGAGGACCATCGGCAAGACCGAGCCGCGGTCCGCTTGCCGACCGAGGGTCGGGTCGCTGGCGTTCACAGCGGGCTCGAAATCATGAGACATGAGACCGCATCGTCAGCGCCAACGGTGACCGTCGCCCCCGGAGTGCCATCGGCGTTCGGCACCGTGGGGACCGAAAGTCCGCCTGCGGTGCATTCAGCACGGTTCCAAACGAGTCCATCAACGGGTTGTTCGGTGAGCTGGACGATTTTCGTTGCCTCTGCTGGGCCGAACGTGTAATCGAACGTGACGGAGGAGTTCGTCGACCGGTCGAGCGTGCGAGTTCCTGTGTCACCAGCAACGCTGCTGGTGTATGCCCAGAGTCCACTGCTGGGCGTGGCGACGGTGCCTCCGCTGTCAATTCGCTTCTGCAACGTGACCGTGCCACCACACTCGCCGATCACGATCGACCGCAAGATGTTGCCCAGTTCGCTGAAGCTCCCCAGGAAGATGCCAGCGGTTGCCGCGTTGCTCGTGGCATCGAGTTGACCGTTCCACTGGTCGCCCGGCGCCACGTCGTTCAAGTAGCCGACATAGGTGGCATTCGTCCGCTTGTCGCCGACCATCACCCCAACCACCCGCGTGCCGAGATCACCGCGCAGGCTGTCCGAGATCAGCACGGCAGCGTCCTTGGCCAGCGACTCGGCGACATACTCGGTTGACGTCGGCCCACTCCGGCGGAAGTTGGGCTGGCCATCGGTGATGAAGACGACGAGGTCGGGCTGGTCGGCTGCATACAGGTCACCGTTCGTATTGCGGAACACATTCCAGAGGCCGCCTTCCCAGTTCGTGCCGTCACCGACCTGGCCCCAGAAGATGCCGTTGCCGTCGGGGTCAGCCCGATTGATCGGGTTGCCCGGTGTGATCGTGGATCCGCCGCTGGCCCACTGTCCATCGGTGTCGTCGAGGGCGGCGATACGTCCCCGCATTCCTTGCACCTCAGGCGTGTCGTTCAGCACCGAATAGAACGGAGAACGCTGTCCGACGGTCGCAGGATTCGAGAGGTCGATGGACATGCCGTACCCGGTCCGGTCGAAGCCGTTCAGCGAGATCTGCGTCGGCGTGCCAACAAAGCCATCGATGAAACCGATTGCTGCCGTTTCTGTGCCGACGCCGCCTGATCCCTGCGGGACTGACCCGGAGGTGTCGATGACAATCGCGACACGCTTGCCGCAACGACTCGGCGGGGCCAGCGGGTCGGCAAGCCCTGGGCCATCGGCCGGCGGCAATGACCGAGCGGCCGACAACCCGGCGCCTCCCGTGGTGAAGGTTCGGCCACTCGCGAACGTGATCGTGACATCGCGGCCGGCGGGCCGGTTGCCGATGGTCTTGGGACTGACATCGACGGCGAAGCTGATCGGATCGCCAGGCGCCCAGGCAGGCAATGTGGGATCGAGCGTCGATGGGGGCGGTGCCAGTTCCGTTGCCACGAGGTTGACAGTCGGACCCGGCGTCGCGGTTCCGGGTCGGAACTCGTAGCGCTTCATGACCCATTGGTCGTGGCGCTGCTCGTATCGGTAGGACACGACGAGCTGACTCCCTGGCGCTGCCGTGTTTGGACTGACGACTGTGAGGACGTTCGTTCCCGGCAGGCCATCGAGCATCGTGAGCGACGGCGAGGCAATGCCGATGAGACCGAGTTGGTCGTTGATATCCATGACAATGTCGGCGGCAATGACGCCGTCGGACGCCGCGAGCGCTGATCCCAAGTCGACAGGGATTCGTGTCTGGACGAAGGCAACATCCTTGGACTCCGAGAGTTGCGTCATCGCTTGCGTGCTGATGTTGAGCATCCCGATGAGCGCCACCGAGATGGCGGTGACAAGCACAGCCATCACCGAGATCGCGACGATGAGTTCCGGCAAGGTGGAACCGTCATCGCTGCGGTTGAGCGGTCCGCGTTGAGGGTCCATCAGGTCACTCCTGCTGCGAAGGGCGTCGTGCTGGACTTCACGACGTCGAACGACTTCGTCGAGATTCCGTCGGGCGAGGTGACCCGTAGCGTGATGCGTTGCAGCGTTTCGACCGTTCCCAAGGATGCCGCGCCGCTGCAGTCCTCGACCCATCCGCCGGCACCTGCGCTCCAATAGTCGACGTCCACGATGGAGACGGCGGCAGCATCCCAACCAACGCGTCCCGCAGCGGAACGCGCCGCACCGAGGTAGCTGGGTGATCCGTCGGGACACGGTTCCCATTCGACGCCGGCGAGTTGGTCAGCGGCGCCGCCCACGACGGCCTGCAAGTCCGTGGCATTCGCGTTCTGGCTGGAGGATCGCACGACGGTGAAGAGCGCACCGAGAATTGCGAGGACGACACCGCCGGTGAGTGCGATCGACACGATGACCTCGACCAGGGTGACGCCAGGGTCCGTCGTGGACTCGCCCTTCGTCGATCGTTTCGTTCCCGTCCGCATGTTCATCGCCTGTTCTTCGACAGATCGTCAAGAAATCTTGAATCTGGTCAAGTCCCCTGACAACGGTGCCGATGTCCGTCGTTCCAGAAACGGTACGGGAGCGCGCCAGTCGTGTCGCCCAAGGGCTGGTCAGGGATTCGTCAATTTCTCTTCTGACCGTCAGTTCTTCTTCTGGGTCGCGAGGTGACACACTCGCAGCGTGATCGAGGCAGCCGTTCGCGCAGCATCCGTCCCACCGTTTCACGCGATGGCGATGAGTCATGCCGCCACGGTGCGCGAAGCCGGGGGGCAACGCGTCTTCCATCTCGAGGTCGGCCAGCCGGCCACGGGTCTGCCGCGCATCGCTCGCGCTGCCGTGATCGACGCACTCGATACGCCGCTCGGCTACACGAGCGCAGCCGGACTCCACCGACTGCGCCGCGGTATCGGTGAGCGGTATGCCGACCCGGTCGATCCGCGTCGGATTGTCATCGTTGCGGGTGCTTCGGCCGGCTTCACGCTGGCCTTCCTGACGCTGTTCGAGCCGGGCCAGCGGGTCGGCATCGTCGAACCCGGATACC
>CAXMZV010000358.1:0-4935 GCA_964199985.1 Candidatus Ilumatobacter isfjordensis
GGTGCTGATTCTCGACGAGCCCACCTCGGCCCTGGGTGTCAAGCAATCCGGCGTGGTGCTGAAGCGCATCGTCGAAGCCCGGAATCAGGGCCTGGCGGTCATCTTCATCACGCACAACCCGCGCCACGCCTACCCCGTTGGCAACCGATTCCTGATCCTGAACCGCGGCCGGTCGTTGGGTTCGTTCCACAAGGACGAGATCGACGTCAATGAACTGACGCGTCTGATGTCCGGTGGAGCGGAACTCGAAGCCCTCGAACACGAACTCCATGACGCGGGCGTCGGGACCTGACGTTCGCCGCTCAAAGGAACCGGCCATGACCGCGCCTTTCAATCTCGACGATCTCGAGATCTTGACCTTTGGCCGCTCGTCGGTCGACATGTATCCCGAGCAGCACAACGTGCCACTTGCTGACGTCTTGACGTTCCGCAAATCAATCGGTGGCAGCCCCACCAACGTCGCAGTTGCTGCCGCTCGGCTCGGCAGGAGGGCCGCCGTCATCAACCGAGTCGGCGACGATGCGTTCGGTGCCTATGTTCGACAGGGCTTGCGCGAATTTGGCGTGCACGACGAGTTCATCTCGACCGATCCTGAGTTGCTGACCCCGGTCGTGTTCTGCGAGCTGATGCCGCCCGAAGAACCGTCGATCTACTTCTACCGGGAGCCGCGCGGACCGGACATGGACATCTCCATTGCGGACATGCCAATGGATGCCATCCGCTCGGCGCCACTGTTCTGGCTGGCTGGGTCGCGGTTTGCCGAAGAGCCGTCGCGCTCGGCAGCGATGGCCGCACTCGGGGCCCGCGGTCGCAAGCGACACACGGTCATCGACCTCGATTATCGACCGATGTTCTGGGACTCTCCGGCGCAGGCGGCCGAATTCATCTCGCCGTCGATCGACAACTGCACCGTGGCGGTCGGCAACAAGGACGAATGTGAGATCGCCGTTGGCACACGCATTCCAGACGAAGCTGCAGACCGCATGCTCGAGCGTGGCGTGGAGATCGCCATCGTCAAGCAAGGCGGCGATGGTGTGATGGTCTCAACTGCAGACTCGCGCACCGTCATCGATCCGATCCGCGTTCCCGTCGTGTGCGGTCTTGGGGCGGGCGACGCCTTCGGCGGTTCGCTGGCTCACGGGTTGCTCGCCGGCTGGAATCCAGCAGAGATCGTGACCCGCGCCAACGCAGCCGGGGCCATCGTCGCTGGTCGCCTGATGTGTTCCGACGAGATGCCGACACCAGCGGAAATCGATCACCTGCTCGCCACCGGTGAAGTCCCGGATCGAGTGATCTCGTGATCATCACCAATGAGACGTGGAGCAGTCTGCTCGAGACTCGCGCGACCGATCCAGGCGCGATCGGGACAGCGCTCGCCGCGCGAACTGCACGTCCGCTGCTCGCCGACGACGGCAACACGTTCATCATCGCGATCGACCATCCCGCCCGCGGCATGGTCGGTGTGTCCGGCCAGCCGTTTGTCATGGCCGACCGTCGTGACGTGCTCGAGCGGACGATGACTGCGCTCGCCGACCCCGGAGTCGACGGCGTGATGGCGACGCCCGACATCCTCGACGACCTCGCACTGCTCGGTGCGCTCGATGGCAAGGTTGCGATTGGTTCGATCAACCGGGGCGGCCTGATGGGCTCGGCCTGGGAACTCGACGATCAGCTGACGGGTCACACGGTGCCGTCCATCGTCGAGCAAGGCCTCGACGGGGGCAAGATGCTGCTCCGCATCGATCTGGACGACGAACGCTCACGGCCAACGATCGAAGCCTGCGCCTGCTGGATCACCGAACTCGCAGCGGCCAAGAAGCTGGCGATGCTCGAACCGCTGCCGTACACGACCAATGCGGACGGTCAGAGGGTGCTCGACAACGACGACGACGCTCTCGTGAAGTGCGTCGGGATCGCCAACGCGCTGGGTGCGTCATCTGCGTACACCTGGCTCAAGCTCCCCGCGACTGCCCAGGTCGAACGCGTCATGGCTGCGACATCGCTGCCGGGGTTGATCCTCGGCGGCACACCCGGCCCCGACCCTGAGACGGCGTTCGACGAGTGGCGTCGAGCCATGGTCGTCCCCAACGTCCGCGGCCTCGTCGTCGGTCGCTCCCTGCTGTATCCCCCCGACGGTGACGTCGCTGCAGCTGTTGCAACGGCTGCGGCGATCGTTCACCCACATCAACAAGGACCACAATGACCCGCAAGAAGATCGGCGTCGCCGTGATCGGCTTCGGCTGGATGGGCCAAGCCCACACGCGCTCCTACCTCCGTATTCCGACGTTGTTCCAAGAGCGCGAGTACGACCCCGAGCTGATCATCATCAGCGACAATCTGCAGGATCGGGTCGACGAGGCCGTCGAATCGTTTGGCTTCCGCGAGGGAACGACTGATTGGAATGTGGCGGTCAATCATCCCGATGTCGACGTTGTCTGCATCTGTGCCCCGAACATGCTCCATGAACCGATCGCTATAGCGGCCGCCGAGGCCGGCAAGCACATGTTCTGTGAGAAGCCGGTCGGCGGAACACCCGAACAGACCGTGCGCATCGAGGCAGCATCCCGTGCGGCCGGCGTCATCACGGGCGTTGGCTACAACTATCGGTGGGCGCCGTTGGTGCAGTACGCCAAACAGTTGATCGAGGACGGCACGCTCGGCGACATCACGAACTACCACGGCCGTTTCTTCACGATGTACGGATCGGATCCGATGGGTCTGCTGTCCTGGCGCTTCCAGCTCGACGGAGCTGGCCACGGCGTGTCGTCCGACATCCTCAGCCACTCGATCGATCTCGCGCACATGCTGGTCGGACCGATCGAGAAGGTCGTTGGCACTGGCCACACCTACATTCCTGACCGTCCAATCCCGAAACCCGGTGGCACGCACTACGACCTCGGTTCGCCCGACGATCCGACGGGCGCGGTGGAGAACGAGGACTACTTCGGCGCCATGGTCAAGTTCGAGAACGGCGCACGTGGCACCTTTGAAGCGAGCCGCACGATCGTGGGTCCGGAGAGCCAATGTGCCTTCGAGATCTACGGCACGAAGGGTTCGCTCAAGTGGAACCTCGAGACGATGAACGAGCTGCAACTCAACCTCGTCGGCGACAAAGCACGCGGGTACACGACGGTGTACGCGGGGGAGCGGTACCCGTACCACGGCAACTTTGTGCCGGGCGATGCCAACTCGATCGGCTACGAAGACCTCAAGGTCATCGAGGACTACGAATTTCTGTCGAGCGTTGCCGCAGGTCGTCAACACGTGCCGGGTTTTGCCGAGGCAATCGACTACGTCAGCGTTCAAGCGGCTCTGTTGGAGAGCTGGGAGTCTGAGTGCTGGGAACCCGTCAAGCGTCTCGCCTGAAGACAGATCGAACGAAAGGAGTCACCGAATGGGGACCCAACGATTGACGGTCGCGCAGGCGATCGTCGCACATCTCATCGCCCAGACCACAGAACTCGGTGACGGCAGCACGGCGTCGCTGTTTCCCGGTGTCTATGGCATCTTCGGCCACGGCAACGTCACCTGTCTCGGTCACGCTCTGGAAGAGCGCAGGGACGAACTGCCGACGTGGCGCGGTCAGAACGAGCAGGGCATGGCGCTTGCGGCAACCGCGTACAACAAGGCAGTGCGTCGCCGGCAGATCATGACGGCGACGTCGTCGATCGGACCCGGCGCCACCAACATGGTCACTGCCGCTGGCGTCGCCCACTCGAACCGCTTGCCGTTGCTCCTGCTCGCTGGCGACTCCTTCGCCTCGCGTACCCCGGATCCGGTCTTGCAGCAGGTCGAACACTTCGGCGTTCCGTCGACCACGGTGAACGATTCGTTCCGGCCCGTCGCGCGCTACTGGGACCGCATCACCATGCCCGACCAGATCCTCACGTCACTGCCGCAGGCGATTGACACCATGCTCGACCCGGCCGACTGTGGACCGGCCTTCTTCGGTCTGCCACAGGACGTGCAGGCCATGGCGTTTGAGGTGCCGGACGAGTTTCTCGCTCGGAAACACCATCGCATCGTCCGGCCTCGGCCGGACCGTGGGCAACTCGCAGAGGCGGTTGAGGCCCTGCGTGGAGCGAAGCAGCCACTGATCCTCGCTGGCGGCGGCGTCCACTACTCCTTCGCCGAAGCCGCGCTCCTCGCGTTCGCCGAGCGGCACCTCATCCCGGTGGTCGAGACCGTGGCGGGCAAAGCGAGCCTGGTCGCAACACATGATCTGAACGCCGGCCCGATCGGTGTCACCGGTTGCGAATCGGCCAATGCACTCGCGGCTCAGGCCGACGTGGTCCTTGCGGTCGGGAGCCGCCTGGAAGACTTCACCACTGGTTCGTGGACGCTGTTCCAGCATCCGGACGTCACGATCATCGGACTCAACGCTGCCCGCTTCGACGCCCGCAAGCGACGGTCCCTGCCACTTGTCGCCGACGCACGCGCTGGGCTCGAGGAACTCAGTGACGCCCTCGCCGATTGGGCGGCGGACGAAGCCTGGACCGAGCGTGCCGCCACGGAGCGCGCCGGCTATCACGCCTACATCGACAAGATCGCCGCCCCGAGCGACGACACCGCAGCGAACAATGAGTCAGTCACCTACGCTCAGGTCGTGGGCGCCGTCGACCGCAACAAGCAGCCAGGCGATTATGTGTTGGCTGCTGCGGGCGGATTCCCCGGCGAGGTCAACAACGGTTGGCGAGCCGACGAAATCAACAGCTTCGACTGTGAGTACGGGTTCAGCTGCATGGGTTACGAGATTGCCGGTGGCTGGGGCGCCAAGATGGCGATGCCCGACCGCGAGGTCATCGTGTTTGTCGGCGACGGCTCGACGATGATGCTCAATTCGGACCTCTACAGCTCGGTCATTAGCGGTCACAAAATGATCGTGATCATCTGCGACAACGGCGGCTATGCGGTCATCAATCGCCTGCAGATCAA
>CAXMZV010000359.1:0-4931 GCA_964199985.1 Candidatus Ilumatobacter isfjordensis
TTCGGCTTGACGCTGCCGAGGCGCAACAGATCGCCGAACTCGGCGGAGTCGGCCTCGGCGGCAACGTTGCCGAAGCGCTCATCGCCCGCACCGAGGGATGGCCAGCAGGCGTCGCCTCTGCGGTTCGAGTGTTGGGCGCATCAGCACGTACCGGACCGATGACGGACGCGATGGCGTCGGACGTGATCGAGGGGCTGTCCGGTCAGGATCGATTCCTGGCCACCCTGTTCGACGAACAGGTGCTTCGCAGACTCGACGAGGCAGATCTGAAGATGCTGCTGTGCGCATCTCTGCTGGAGCACGTCAACGGTTCACTCGTCGACGCACTCACAGGCGCAACGGATTCTTCCGCGCGGCTGCGACGGCTGGCGGCGCCCGGGGGGTTCGTCATCACGACGGACAGGAGGGGGGAGTCATATCGTTTCCACCCCCTCTTCCGCGAGGCCCTGCGGGGCATGCTCGAGGAGACGACGCCGCCAGAACAGGTCCGCGAAATGCACCGGCGCGCCTGTGTGCACTTGCGTCGACCGAGAGAGCACTCGGCAGCAATCGCCCACGCGGCTCAAGCCGAGCGTCCGGACTTGGGAGCGGATGCGCTGGCGGCCCAACTGCCACAGCTCATCGGCGAGCCGGACCTCACCGCTCTACGCGACAGCGTCGATGCGCTCGGAGCGGGCAGCCTGAACACCATTGTCCCGCTCGAGCTCTGCGCGGCGCTGCTCCACGGGCTCTCGGGTGCGGTGACCTTGGCCGGAAGTTCGTTGCGCGCCGCTGAGCGGACGGGATGGTCGGGGCCAGTGCCAGGGGGCTGGGCCACGGTGGACGATGCGATCGCCATCATCGATGGGTCGTTCCTGGATTTCGGCGAACCAACCGAACGCATCCTGGACGCGGCCAGAAGGGCGGCCGTCGGATCGCCGTGGATCACGATCGCGCAGTACGCCGCCGGACGGCGGTCGTACCTCGCGGGCGACCTCGCCACCGCACGCGGGTGGTTCGAGCTCGCCACGCTGGCGGTCGAGCGGTCGTCTGCGGATTCCACGTCCGGCGAGCGTCTCATCGCCGCACTCTCATGGAGCTATCTCGCGATCATCGCCACGGATGACCGCCAGACCATCGACGCCGGCGCGGCACTGTCGTCGGTGTCCACGTTGCTCGACGACCCGCACTGGTACGAGCGCCCGGTGGTCGCGCCACTGCACCTTGCGGTCGGCGTCGTCGAAATCGCCGCCGACCGTCCGGCTGATGCCGAACGCGCCCTCGCGATCGCACGCGATCTCGCCCCCCGTTCGAGCAGCACGAAGTTCCATGCCCTCATAGAACTGACACGAGCGGCCGAACTCCGGGGCGACCTCGAGGATGCGCGGCGGCATCTGGCCGCGGCGGAAGTGATCGCTCCGGGCCTGTTGGGATGCGAGTTGCTGCTTCACCGTTTCGTTGCACTCGACCGTTTGTTGCACCCCGCGAGGCTCTCGCAGGCTGCGCTGGTCTCTCCGATCACCGACGGCGAGATGGCCGTGTTGCGCCGGGCGCCCACCGAGCAGACCCAGGTCGAGATCGCCAAGGCGCTGCACATCTCGATCAACACGGTCAAAAGTCATCTGCGATCGATCTACCAGAAGCTCGGTGTGTCCAGCCGGCCGGCAGCAGTTCGACGGGCGCAGGCACTCGGTCTGCTCTTGGACGACAGGCCCACCGCAGCGGACCAGCCGTCGGAGCCGATCAGCCGGGGTGGCTCTTCACCCGGGTGATGTCTGTGTGCGGGTGGTGATCGGGGCGCCGTCGCTGGGAGACAGTGGGCTCCGACGCCGAGTGAAGGAGCGCCACGTGGCCAACAGCAAGAAGCCCACCATCCTGGTGACCCTGGGCAGCACCTGAGCGAGCCGTGCGGTTCGTTTCACGCCACGGGTTCGTAGGGTGCTCGTGATCGGCGCCGCGGCGATCATCGGTGGCCTCTTGCTCGGTGGCCTCGTGCTCGCCGGGCTGGCCAGATCGGTCGGCATGAATCGGAAACGGGCGGCGTGGCATGAGGATGCAACGGGTCTGGTGCATGCCGGGCTCGTGATCCTCGACCTTGCCGAGCCATCTGGGGGTGGCTCGACGTCATACGGGCTCGAAACGCTCATGGAAGTCGCGGACCGTCTCGATCGTTTCCTTCGCAACGCCGGGGCGATTCGCACAAGAGCGCCGTCGACCAGGGCAAGGGAACTCGTCGAGAACCTGTGCCACAGCGGGTCGACGTTTGCGGCAGCGGTTGCCGCTGACCGAGTCATCCGGAACGGGGTCACCGCCAAGACCGCACGGCAGCAACCACTCTCGACGCTGCGCTTGGTGGAGCGGAGACACGAATTCGACCTCAACCTCCGCGAGTTCTCCTGGCACCTCGACGAGTGGCCTTGAGGCGGCCAGGACAACCGCCCGACCGCATCACCTGCATCTGCGTCAGACCAAGAGAAACGGATAGAGCAGCCATGGCAACTCTGAGTGTGCGGACATTCAAAAGCATCGACGGCGCAGACGACGTGCTCAGCCGAGTCGGACCGGCTCACTCCATCCTTCGGCGGGTCCCCGAGAGATTTGCCGCCGCCCGCCGGCCGGTGGCCGCGCTCTCGGTACGGGGGCGCTCCGGATTTGTGTTCGGACTCGCCCTCATCGCCGTGGTGGTCATTCCGAACGCCACGGCGTCTGCCGATGACAGCACCGGCCGTACGCAGCAACCCAGCCCGGAACAGCAGTTGGTCGATCGCCATGCGCCGATCGTGATGGTGAAGGCGCAGTCCGGACCATGCGACACCTCGGGTGAGGCGTTCGAGCCGGCCTCGGTCGACATTGTCCTCGACAACCCCCAGGTGTTCGTCAGGCAGCTCGGTACCCAGAACCCGGTCCTGAAGAACGCACCGAGCGCGACCGATCTGGGCGAACTCGGCGCAGCGTTCTATCTCGACTACCCAGGCAACGCTCTCGACCCCGGGTGCGTCTACGAAGAGGATTTCGAGCGGTACTCGGCTGGAAGCACGCCAACCGTCTACGCGCACATCGTCACCGAGCAGGAATACCCAGGTCAGCTCGTCGTCCAGTACTGGTTCTGGTGGTACTTCAACGACTGGAACAACACCCACGAAAGCGATTGGGAGATGATCCAGATCGTCTTCGATGCCTCCACGGTCGAAGAGGCACTCACCGAACCGCCGGTCGCGACCGGATTCGCCCAACACGAAGGCGGCGAGCGGGCGGACTGGAACAGCGAGAAGCTGGAACGCGACGGGGACCGACCCGTCGTCTATCCGTCCGCGGGATCACACGCGAGCTATTACTCGTCGGCGCACTTCCTCGGTCGCGGCGCCGCCGAGGGCTTCGGGTGCGATTCCACGGAGGGGCCCTCGAACACGCTGCGACCCGATGCCGTCTTGCTGCCCGACCCGTTCGACGCGACCGATGAAGAATTCGGTTGGCTCGCATTCGCTGGCCACTGGGGTGAGCGTCACGACGGCGCGTTCAACGGGCCCACCGGGCCCGCCGACAAGGACCAGTGGACCAAGCCGATCTCGTTCCAGAATGACCTCCGCGATTCGAGCGTGACCATCCCCGGTGGCGGGACGTTCGGCGATTCGGCGATCAACGAGTTCTGCAGTGCCGTCGGCTGGGGTTCGGGCCTGCTGGTCACCGTGAAGTCGTCGCCGACGCGTGTGGTCGTTGCGTTGATCATCCTCCTCGCGCTGATTCGCCTGCTCGTCCGGTCGACCACATGGAGACCGCACGTGGACCTTCCCCTGCGGCGGACCCGTGCGGCGGGACAGATCCTGCGTGGGGCCGCAATCATCTACCGTCGCCTCGCCCGGACGTTTCTCATGATCGGGTTGGTGTACGTCCCGGTCGGCGTGGTGGCCGCTGCTGCCGTGCACCTCGTGGGTCGGATCGGCCCCGTCGACGCGCTGCTCGACCTCGCCACGCGCAACAGTGTCGTCGGGGGCGTCTTCGCTGCGGTGCTCGGCGGTTTGGGAAACCTGCTCGGGTTCGTGGTCGTGTCCGCCGCAGTCGCCGCGACGTTGGACCGCACCGGATCCAGCCAAGTCGGCCGCACGCATCCCTACGGCCTGGTAGCAGCGAGATGGCGAGACCTCGCGTCCGCGATCCTCCGTGCGACCGCGATCGTCATCGTGTTGCTCGTCTCGATCGTCGGCATCCCGTGGGGCGTCCGCCAACTCGTGCGTTACCAACTCATTCCACAGGTCGTCATGCTCGAGGGTCTCGGCGGATCCGCTGCCCTGCGACGAAGCTCTGATCTGATTCGCCGCCGGTGGTGGCACACGGCCGCGCTCTTCACAGTGCTGAACCTGGTCACGCTGATCGTCGGCATCGTCACAGCGATGTTGTTGTTGATTGGGCTGTCGTCGCTCCCCTTGTGGAGCTTCAACGTCATGGCCGCCCTCGTGTTCGGCCTCATCGTGCCATACACCGCAGTGGCGTACGCGTTGATCTACGGCGACCGCGTCGCGCACCTCGAAGCCTTCGTTGCCGAACCCGGCCAACCAGCCCTCACCGATTCGACCTCAGGAGCCTGAACCGTTCTTCAGCCCGTTCATGTATCTCATACCTGATCAGGCGAGTTGCCCACCCGGGTGGTTGGGGCCGGTGGGTGGTGAGTCCTCTCCGAGACGTCGAGATCATGGACTCACCACCAGTTTGAGGAGCACCAATGGTTCACAAGCACGTTTCCAACAACGAAACGCTCGATCCGGCGTACGCAGGTCGCCTCAACGATGCGCTGATTCCCAAACATCGTCTCGCTGACGGGGAAGCAACACCGGTTGCCGTCTACCGGATGATCCACGACGAGCTGTTACTCGACGGCAGCTCGCGGCTGAACATGGCGACGTTCGTGACCACATGGATGGAGCCCGAGGCCGAGAAGTTGATGGCCGAGTCGTTCG
>CAXMZV010000360.1:0-4912 GCA_964199985.1 Candidatus Ilumatobacter isfjordensis
GATCGTAAACGTGCCACCGGACAGGTCATCGGGCGTCACGTTCTTCGAACGAGCCCGGGTCGCGATGTCGACGACGTCACGCGAGAGTTGCCGCAGTCGTTTTCCCTCGACGTTCTTGACGACAGGGGCGAGCAGGCCATCGAAGTTCATGTCGACGGCAATCGCCACGTTCAAATCGGAGTGGACAACAACGTGATCGTCGGCGAGCGAGGCGTTCATGAGCGGGAAGTCTCGGATGGCATCGGCCACGGCACGCAGCACGAATGGCAGATACGTGAGGCTGAAGCCCTCCTCAGCTTTCCACGCAGCCTTGTGCCGTCGACGAACAACTTCGACGCGTTCGAAGTCGACTTCCATGGCGGTGAGGACATGTGGTGACATCGCCTTGCTCATCACCATGTGCTCGCCGGTCTTGCGGCGGATGTTGTTGAGCGGAATTGAGTCGCCCGGAGCGACTGTGGGCGCTGCGGCAGTTGCCATTGGTGCGACCAGTGCGGCCGGCGCCGGCGGAGTCGGAGCGACCGGGGCCGCAGTAGGTGCAGGGGCAGGAGTGGCGACCGGCGCAGACGCAGCCGCAGCCGCTGTCGAATTCGGTCCGGAGGCGGCACGCGTGTTCACGACCGTTTCGACGTCCTTGCGAGTGATGCGGCCCCCAAGGCCGGTTCCGGGAATCGTCGCTGGGTCGAGTCCGTTTTCAGTGATGAGCCGACGCACAACCGGGGACAGGACAAATCCGGAGAGATCGGATTCGGACGGCGCAGCTGGAACCGCCGACGGCGCAGCGTGCGCGGGGGCGACCGATGGCGCCGTTGGTGTCTCTGGTGGGAGCGACGTCACCGCGGCCGGAACTGCGCCAGCCGCGCCAATGCGGCACAGAACTGTTCCGACGTCGATCGTCTCGCCTTCGGGCACGAGGATCTCGGCCACGATTCCTGCAGTTGGTGATGGCACTTCGCTGTCGACCTTGTCGGTTGATATCTCGAAGAGCGCCTCGTCCATGGCGACTGAATCCCCGACGTTCTTGAACCATCGCGTCACTGTTCCCTCGGTCACGGACTCACCCAACAGTGGAAGGATTACATCGACCAGGTCGGTTGCGGCTGCGGTCGCCGGTGCCGGCTGGGCGGGCTCGGGGTCGGGCAGCGCCGCGGGTTCGGCTGTGGCAGCGGGCTCCGCATCAACGGGTGTCGATGAAGGTGCCGGGGCATCGAGACCATCGCTGACGCGCGCGAGGACAGTGCCGACGTCGACCGTTTCGCCCTCAGGCACGACGATTTCGGTCACGATTCCGGCGATTGGCGAAGGAACCTCACTGTCGACCTTGTCGGTCGACACTTCGAACAGCGCCTCGTCCATGGCGACTGAATCGCCGACGTTCTTGAACCATCGGGTGATCGTTCCTTCGGTGACCGACTCCCCCAACAGGGGAAGAATGATGTCCGTCATGAGTTGCTCCTTCGTCGTCCTGATCGCTTCAGCCGTGCAAACCGCGGCCGGTGAGAGCCATGACGGTTTCGCCGAACAGCTCACTCATCGATGGGTGCGGTTGGATGAAGGCTGCGACTTCATCGACCGTGGCCTCCCAGTTGATGGCCATGTAGCCCTGGCCCAGCTGCTCGGTGACCCAAGGTCCAACCATGTGAACGCCGAGCATTCTGCCTGCCCTGCCGTCTTGACCCTTTTCGGCGATCACCTTCACGAGGCCCTCGGTTTCGCCGAGGATCATCGCTCGACCGTTTCCGCTGAATCGGTGAGTCGAGGTGACGACGTCGAAGCCTGCTTCCTTGGCCGACGCCTCGGTGTGCCCGGCAAACGCGACCTCGGGGTGGCAGTAGATGCACCACGGAACATTCACGTAGTCCACGGGTTTTGGATCTTCGCCGAGAATGTCACGGATCGCGACCATACCCTCGGCAAAGCCGACGTGAGCGAGTTGAGCTGTGGGAATGAGATCGCCTACCGCCCATACACCCGGCACGTTCGTGCGACATGCCTCGTCGACTGAGACGAAGCCGCGGTCATCTGCCGCGACGCCAACGTTATCGAGGCCGAGAAGGTCGGCAAACGGACGGCGCCCGATCGACAGCACGATCAGATCGACGTCGACCGTCTCACCCTCCCCGAACATGATGCGCTTGCGTCCGTCGATGGTTTCGTGTCCGTGGACCATCACATCGGTGCGGATATCGACCCCGCGCTTCTTCAACGACCGCACGACGATCTTCGCAGCGTCCGGATCAACGCCGGGGATGATATTGGGCATGGCTTCGAGAACGGTGACCTTGGTGCCGAGGTCGGCCATCATCGACGCGAATTCGATACCGATGGCACCACCACCGATCACCGCTGCCGATGATGGCAGCTCCTGGATCGACAACAGTTCGTCCGACGTCACGATGGATGTGCCATCGATGTCGAAACCAGGGATGGTTCGGGGCACTGAGCCCGCGGCAAGAATCAGATTCTTCGCGCTGACGACAACATCGCCCGACGCGCCACCGGAAACATTGACCGTTTTGGTCTCGCCGGTCGAGGTGACGGTACCGACGCCGTCATACACGGTCACCTTTCGGTGCTTGAGTAGTCCGGCGAGACCCTGTGTGAGCGTGTCGATGACCTGCTGTTTGCGAGTCTGGGTCACCGAGAAGTCAACCGTCGGAGGAGACGAGTTGACGCCGAAGATCTGGGAATGCTGCACCGTGCGGTAGACGGCCGCAGTCTCGAGCAGCTCCTTGGCCGGAATACATCCGACGTGCAGGCACGTTCCGCCGAGCTTGCTCTTCTCGATTAGTGCAATATTCAGGCCCGCCGCCGCCCCATAAAGAGCTGACGCGTACCCGCCCGGACCTCCACCAACAACGACGACATCGAACTGTTCCGACATTTCAGCATCCCTGTGTAGATCGGTGGGCGAGGGTTTCGAGCCACCGTCGCATCAGCGGCGACCCCCCCGACTCTAGCGACTTGGTCATCTGGCCAGAACGAGTTGAAGAGCAAAAGCGACAAGTATCACGACGCCGAGTACCAACGAGGTGAGAATCAGCTTTCGGGTACTCATTCTCGATAAGCGTAGTGATCCGACGGGCCCGTGACTCCGCCGTGGTCGGCTCATCACCGAACGTGCCGTTCCAGCCGGTCTGAGGCCGAGTCGGGGAACCACGCGGCGCGCACAGCAACATGGCACACTGGGTGACCACGCTCCGTGTGGAAAAGATCGCTCATGTCGCTGCCGAACACGAACTCCGTCACGCACAATGTGGTCGTGCCGCTCACTGATGCCGCCCGGTCAGCGCTGATCGCGCTCATTCGCGCTGTCGAGTTGACCGATCCGGCGGTCGCACATCGAAGCGCACTGCGGGCCATCGTCGCATCCCGACTCTGCCACACCCGGGGTGCATCCGCAGCCGAAGCAACGCTGGCCATCGGGACCGCAGCTGTTGCCGACATCGATCTCTTCATCACTCGTCCAGACCCCGAAGCGGCACCACGAACTCTTGAGCGGTCGACGCTCTCGACGACCCTCGTCGACCGACTGGAAGGCCTTGTAGGCGTTGCGCACGGTCTTCGTCATCAGGATGAGTTCTGGGACGGTAGCGGTGGACCAAGTGGACTTCGTGCCACGGAAATCCCATTCGCGTCACGAATCGCGGCCGCAACCGATGTCGTCGTCGGGAACCCAGCAGCCGGGCTGTTGCCGACGTGGCGCCGCACGATCGCCCGGACGAAGCTTCAGCGGGGCGCGCGACTCGACCCACAGATCGTCGATGCCCTCGATGACATCGACGTCGAGAGCATCGAGATCCCAGCCCTTGCGTCCGGCTGTGTTGGAGATCTGCTCGCCGAGATGTCGCCGGTCGAACCAGCTCGGGCCGAATCGAACGCCGCCGACGACGTAGCCACCGCCGTTGCTGCGGCTGCGCGAGTCGACGACCTGATGCAACTCTTCGCCGACATTTCTCTTCGCTCGATCGACGCCGCAAACGTTTCGATTCTGCGTATGACCAGAACCTCGATCGAAGATTCACCTGTTGCCGAAGCCAACGACGGGCGCGAAAAGATCGTTACCCCGGAGCGTCTGGCCGACCTGACCGAATTCTCCACGGTGGCCGAACTCCGCGCCGGTCAACCGGTCGTTCGCAGCACGCTGCTCCATACCGGTGAGACGAACGTAGCGACCTCGACGGCACGAATGACCGCGCTCGGCCTCGGAAGCGAAATCACCGTCCCGATCATGTTGGGTGACGAAGCGTGGGGGTGTCCTGAGCGCGGCACGACGTATCGAAGACCACCACCTCGACTCGACCGACGTCGACATACTCGTCGACATCGCGACAAAAGCCTCGGCCTCATTGGCCAACACACTTCGCTGGGAACAGATCGAGCACATGGCGCTGCGCGACCAGCTCACCGGCTTGTCCAATCGTCACGTGCTCTACACGGTCCTCGACAACATCTTCGAACGAGAGCCCGTTGACCGACTCGACTGCGCCGTCATCATGTGTGACGTCGATGGCCTGAAAGCAGTCAACGACACCCGCGGCCATGAGGCCGGTGATCGATTGCTGATCGACGCCGCAATAGCGCTTCGGGGAGCAGTTCGAGACCCAGAGCGGAGCACCATCTGCCGAATCGGGGGCGACGAGTTCTGTCTCGTGATCGACGGTGGTGCCCTGTTGACCGCCCATGAGGTATCGGACACCATCGAGCGCCTATTCGAACGATCCGGTGGACCCGACGTGACACGATCAATCAGCTGCGGGATCGCCTTCGCCGGCGAAGACATTCACTCGCGCAGCGAGCTACACCGGGCGGCTGACGAGAATCAATACGAGACGAAGCGTTCGCGACGCGCAGCGCGCGGCGAGCCCATCGATGCAGGCCCACGCGGCCGAGGCGGCGACCGCAGAGCCAT
>CAXMZV010000361.1:0-4904 GCA_964199985.1 Candidatus Ilumatobacter isfjordensis
GGATGAGTTCGGCGTGGAGCTGGCCGACGACGTCGGGGTGCGGGTGTGGGACTCGACTTCGGAGGTGCGCTACGTCGTCATCCCGCAACGCCCCGCCGGCACCGACGGGTGGAGCGAGGAGCAGCTCGCCGACCTGGTGACGCGCGACTCGATGATCGGCGTCGGCCTCCCGCATGAGCCTGGTTCCGTTGAAGCGGCCGGAGCGGCCGGGGCGGCACCGGCGTGAGCGGGTACGTCACACACGCCGACCTCGGCGGCACGACGGGCCACGGCCCAATCGAGTACGAGCCCGAAGGTGTGGTGTTCCACCACGAGTGGCAGGCCAAGGTGCTGGCGCTCAACCTCGCCGCCGGTGCGCCCGGCGGCTGGAACATCGACATGAGCCGGGCCACCCGCGAGACGCTGCCGAACTATGCGGATCTGACGTACTTCGAGATCTGGACCGCCGGGCTGGAGCGCGTGCTCGTCGACAACGGGGTCGTGACCGCTGAGGAGATCGAGGCGGGACACTCACTCGCGCCTGGTGATCCGAGTCGGAGGGCGCTGGCGGCCGATCGTGTGGCTGGGGCCCTGGCGCGTGGTGGGCCGGCGGAGCGGCCGATTGACGAGCCAGCGCGGTTCTCGGTCGGCGATCAGGTGCGCACGCGTGCCGGTCGAGTTGATCACCACACGCGGTTGCCGGCGTACGTCGCCGGGCACGTCGGAACGATCGAGAAGATCCATGGCGCGCACGTGCTGCCCGACACGAATGCCCACGGTCTAGGCGAGCAGCCCGAGTGGCTGTACACGGTGGTGTTCGACGCCAGTGACTTGTGGGATGACGCCCCGCCCGACCAGCGAGTGTCGGTCGATGCATGGGAGTCGTACCTCTCTCCCGCCGATGAGGCTGGATCATGAGCGCTCAATCGTCGTTGCTGCCGGGCCAACCGGAGGCCGATGGCGAGCCGGTCTTCCGTGAGCCATGGGAAGCCCACGCGTTCGCGATGGCCGTGCGGTTGCACGGGCAGGGCCTGTTCACCTGGCCCCAGTGGGCGGCGACGTTGGCGGATGAGATCGAGCGTGCGCAGGCGGCGGGCGATCCCGACACCGGCGAGACCTACTACCAGCATTGGCTGACCGCGCTGGAGCGGTTGGTGGCGTCGTCGGGTGCGGTGTCGGAGGAGGATCAGGAGCGGACGCGTGAGGCGTGGCGACATGCCGCGGAGCGCACGCCCCACGGGTCGCCGATCGAGTTGCGGGCTGACGACTACCAGGCGTGAAGGGCTGACGGAGGGTGCAGACGGATCGTCAACGCGGGAGTGCGAGATCAACGTCGGCGCCAGCGAAGGCAGCGTCGACGGTGAGGAGTGCATAGCCGCCAAGCCTGGTCTGGGCGGCGAGCATCCGATCGAACGGATCGCGGTGGGACCAGTCGAGTCGCCCGGCAGCGATTGTGGCTGCGACATCGATCGGCAGGATCGGCGTGTCGAGATCGTTCGCGGCGGCCGTGATGTCGTCGAGCATGGAGGCTGCTTCGGGCCAACGTCCCGAACTCCCCTTGGTCGACATCTCCCACCTCGACGCAACGGACAGTGTGCGCGAGTTGCCGGCATCGACGAGGAGCGCGGCAGCGTGCTCCGAGAGCCGATCGTCGCCGGTGGCCGCCCAGACGAAGAGGTGGGTGTCGAGCAGCAGCCTCATGGTCGGATCGGACACCTGACGCCCTGAACGGTTCAGCGACGTCAGTCGGCCTTCATCGGTGCAATGACCTGTTCGGCGAAGCGGAGGGCGGGCTCGACGTCGAGCGGGTGGCCGAAATCCATGATGAAGTGTTCGACGCCAAGACTGCGCAGGTGGGTGAGCCGCTCGAGCCACGCTTCGGAGTCGGCGTCGGATTCGGGCAGATCGCCGCCGACGGTGAGGCTGCACTCGATGTCGGTTGGGTTGCGTCCGGCGTCGCTCGCCGAGGTGTGGACGATGTCGCGCATTCGCAGCCAGGCGTCGTCGCCACCACGGTGTGAGCCGTTCCAGATGTCGGCGTGGCGTCCGACGATGGGCAGGCCGATCTGTTCGCCGGAGCTGCCGATGCAGATCGGTGGAACGACATCTGGCCGCGGTGTCGCGGCCGCGTCGTCGATCTGGAAGTGGGTGCCGTTGAAGGTGGGGTGTTCCTCGGTCCACATCAGCCGGCAGATTTGGACGACCTCTTCGAGTTGGCGGAGTCGGGTGGCGGCGGAGGGGAAGCCGTAGCCGTAGGAGTGGTATTCGTCCTCGCGCCAGCCGCCGCCGATGCCGAGGATGAATCGGTTGCCGGAGAGCACCTGGAGGGTGGATGCCATCTTCGCGATGAGCGCCGGGTTGCGGTAGCCGTGGCCGAGGACGTGGTGGCAGAGCATGACGTCGGGGAACCGGGCGGCGAGCCAGGTGAGGGTGACCCACGCTTCGAGGAACCCTTCCTTCTTGTCGGCGTCGAAGCCGTAGAAGTGGTCCGCGATCCACAACGAGTCGAAGTGCGGGAGGGCCTGCGGGAGGATGTGTTCCTCCTGGTACATCGCGATCGGCTGGAAGTCGCTCCCCGCGTGTCCGGCTACCGGCGACAACCATCCGAATTTCGTCATGCCCGTCAGGTTGTCAGGCTTGCGTCGTGTGCGGGCCATTCAGCCGGGCCCGAACCCGGACCGTCACAACAGGACCAGCCTCATTCCGCCTGCGTCCGCGTGACGGTTCACGTCTGGCCGATTTGCGGAGGGCACTGGGAAACTGACCGCCGGTGACGCGCGGCGAGGCGATCATCGACGAAGTCCCTCAGGTCTACGAGGAGACATGACGACAAGAAGATCGGGCCTCTTGTTGTAGTGACGTCCTGAAGGTACAAGTTTCGTTCTATTCCGCGAACACCGATCGGTCTGCCTGCGGACAACGCGACACGACGGCCACCTCAGTTCGTCGAGCGGCCGGACACGCAGATCGGGTTGTCGCAGGTTGCGGATCGGCACGGTCGTCGGGCACGGTGCCGTCGGGTGCATTCGTTGGTGAAACCGTCGATGCACTCCTGATTCGGGCAGTCCTCGGACCCACACGGGAGGCCAACTCGGTGTCGCTTGGCCTGTCGACGAAGAATCTGCTCGGGATCGTCCTGCGGTTGGCTGGTGTGTCGGTCGTCGGCGCGCGGCTCGACGGACGGTGCTGTTGCCGGCGCTACCGGGGCGGCGGCTCGGGCGGCAACGCAGACTGCGAGTGAGCAGCTGGTCCGGTTGCACGGCTGACCCTTCGCGTGGAGCTCGGCTTGGGCCGCGGCTTTGCGTTGCTTCTTCTTCAGGCGGCGCTGCTCGCGCAGCGGTGCACAAACAGCGCAGCCGCGTTCCTTGCAGATCCGGCCGCGCCCGTGAGCGAGCTCCTGCTGCTCCTCCTTCGACAGCTTTGGCTCGGTCTCGTCCACCCAATCGGACGCGTCCACCCAGGCGCGCTGCTTCCGCTGGTCTGGCGTTCGGAAGTCCGGAGAATCACCCATCGTGGTTCCAAGTATCGCCGCATTTGGCCAGTGAATGTTGCGACAACCAGTTCGGAGGCCCGTTCCCGGCCCTATCCACATATCGGATAGTATTATCCGAATCATGGATAGTTCGACGACGCCTTCGTTGCTCCCGATCTTTCGTTCGCGGCAGCAAGCTCAGCTGCTGGCGCTCCTGCTCGGCGACCCGGACCTCGAGCTGAGCCTGTCTGACCTGGCTGCACGGCTCTCGATTCCGTACGCGTCGGTGCATCGAGAAGTCGAACGGGCAGAAGTGAGCGGCGTGCTCCGGTCGCGGAAGATCGGGAACACGAGGCTCGTCCGCGCTGAGACTGCAAGCCCGTACTTCGACGGGCTGTCAGCCGTAGTCACGAGAGCATTCGGTGTGCCCGCCGTTCTCGCCAACGCGTTGAAAGACATCGCCGGCATCGACGCTGCGTTCGTCTTCGGCTCATGGGCAGCCCAGTACCTTGGCACCGCGGGCGAGCACCCCGTTCAGGACATCGACGTCTTGGTGCTCGGCGAACCCAATCGCGACATCCTGTACAACTGCATCGAACCGCTGAGTGAGCGCCTGGGCAGACCGGTGCAGGTCACCATCCGCAGCGCCGACTGGCTGGCCAACGGGGAGGGCTCGTTCCACGACAGCGTGGCCCGCCGGCCGATTGTGCGAATTCCTCTGAACGAGGCCGAGTCAACCTCATTGCGTTGACAACGCGTTTCGCACTGCATCGATTGCCGCCGACGCTCGGTCCAGCGCCCATCGGGCATCGTCTTCGGTTTTGTCGATCGGGCGGCTCGGGTCGAAGTATTCGGACTCGTGCCTCCCCTGGCGAAACCTCTCAGCGCTGGCCGGGGCAAAGGCGAGGCCGTCGGAGGCAAGTGCAGCGTGGGCGATGTCGGTCGCGATCCGGTGGCCGCCCGCTGTCGGACGAACTCGAAATCCAAGGCGCAGCACGATGGCATCGGCGGCCGTCCGGAACGCGTCGTAGGAAGTCGTGTACGCCGTCTCCCACAGTGCTGCCTCGATGAGCAACTGGGCCGGTTGCAACCGAGCGACGGCGCGGGCGAGACAGGCTTCGGCGTCGGAAAGCTCGACGTGGTCGAGGCGGTCGAGTTCGCCACGCCCGTCGAAGAGGTCAACAACGCGTGCTGCTGCTTCGCCGTCCATCAGCGCTCACTCGTCCTCTCACGTTCGGCCTCATGTCTCAGCACCGTACGCATGCTGTGTCACACAGTTGATGGCACCCATTCGACTCCGCCGACGGCCACCGGCATCATGTGAGGATGGGAAGTACTGAGTTCGACCCGGACGCCAGAGAACGCGAGCTGCGCGCCGAGTCGTCGGCGTGGGACGTGTCGAACCCGGTGCCGGCTGATCCCGGCGACATTCCAGTCATCGACATCTCCGCCT
>CAXMZV010000362.1:0-4904 GCA_964199985.1 Candidatus Ilumatobacter isfjordensis
CCGCGTCAAGCGCGGCGAAGCAAGCCGTGACCGCCAACGTGCCTTCGCTGCTTCGGCGAGCGAAGCGTCGATCGACAAACAGGGTCGAGTCACCCTCTCCCCAGAACTGCGGACGTACGCCGCCATCGAGCCACAGTCGGCCATCGTCGTGCTGGGCGACCTCGACCACATCGAAATCTGGGAACCGGCGGCATACGCAGTGCACCGCGACAACGGGAGCAACGAACTCACGGGGGACGCGTCATGAGTGCAGCCGAGGCGGCCAAGGACTTCGAGCACCGCCCCGTGATGCTCGCCGAGATCACCCAGCTCTTCGCCGACGTCCCCGCCGGCACACTCGTCGATGCAACCCTCGGAGGCGGCGGCCACGCCGCATCGATCCTCGAAGCGCATCCGCACCTCGACGTGCTCGGCATCGACCAGGACACCGACGCGCTCGCCGCAGCCATCGAACGCCTGAAGGGCCAGCGCCAACGCCTTCGCACCAGCCATCGCCGATTCGACGAATTCGATGAGGCACTTGCTGACCACGAGATCACCGAGATCAGCGGCGCCCTCTTCGACCTCGGTGTCTCGTCGCCGCAGCTCGATCGCGGCGATCGGGGATTCTCGTATCGCAATGAGGGTCCGCTTGACATGCGGATGAACAGCGAACAGCAGTGGTCCGCCTCCGACGTCGTCAACGGATACGACGAGCGGGAACTCTCCCGGATCATCAAGAAGTACGGCGACGAGAAGTTCGCCCGACGAATCGCAGCAGCAATCGTCGCTGCCCGCCCCATCGCCACCACCTCCGAACTCGCGGAGGCGGTCACGAACGCCATTCCGGCGCCTGCGCGCCGGAGTGGTGGCCATCCTGCCAAGCGCACCTTCCAGGCCATCCGCATCGAGGTCAACGGCGAACTTGATGTCCTGCCCGACGCACTCGACCAGGCGGTCGAGGCCACCGTCCCGGGTGGGCGGATCGCCGTGTTGTCGTATCACTCGGGCGAAGACCGCATCGTCAAGGAACGGTTCGCCGTTGCTGCTGGCGCGTGTGACTGCCCGTATGACCTGCCGTGTGTGTGTGGAGCCATCCAGACCGTGCGGATCGTGCGCGGCATTCCGAAGCGTGCATCGGACGACGAACGTTCATCGAATCGCCGAGCCGCTTCAGCCCGGCTCCGCGTCGTCGAACGGATCGAAGCAGTTCGCAAGTCTGATGGCCAGCCCGTGGGCACGCTCTGATGGCAGCTCCCATGCGCAGTAGTGCGGTGAAGTCTCACCGCTCGTCGAAGCCCGCCGAGCATCGCCCTGCCCTCACGCTCTCTCCCGCACCGAGCCGCCGCTGGCCGGTCGTGCTCGGCAGCTTCGCCTTGCTCGTCGTCCTCGTCGGCATGCTCGGCGCGGCGGTGTTTCACACGCAACTCGCCGAGCGCCAGATTCGCATCGACGGACTTGAGCGGTCCGTCAAGGACGAGCGCGAGCGGTTCGACGAGCTCCGTTACCGACGTGCCGAACTGCGGTCTCCGGTCCGCCTGGCGGCGGCCGCGGACGATCTCGGCATGGTCCCGGGCGACACGGGCACCTTCGTGGAACTCGATCCGTGGCGCCTCGCCCGGCAGCTCGCAGCAGCCGGCATGGTCGACGATCAGGCACGCGACGTGATCATCGACACCGATCCACTCGAACAGTTCAGCGACGTCAAGCGCGTCTCAGCGGGCCAGCTCTAGGAGCACACGAAGCACATGGCGACTCGCACCCACGGATCCACCCGTCGAAGCACACATTCATCGACTCGTCGCTCGTCGTCGCAGACGCCGGTCCGCGGCACCGTTGCCTCGAAGCGTTCTGCTCCGGGACGCGCACCGAGTCCGGCAGCGAAGCGGGCAGAGGAGCGCACCCAGCGCGATCTTCGGCACTCGCCGGTCGGGCCTCGTCAGCGCACCGCAACCAGCTCACCTTCTCGGGCACCGAAGCGGGCTCAGTCTCGATCGCGGCAGAACGTTCGTGCGCCCAAGCCGGACCTTCGGGCCGCACAACGCGGCGTCGGTTCGCCACAACTTCGACTCCGCCTGTCGTTGCTGGTCATCGCGTTGATCTTCTGCGGCATCATCGCCCGCGTCGGCTACTTGCAAACCAAGGAAGCGGACAGTCTGCGCTCTGCTGGTGCGGATCAATGGACACGTTCCTACACGCTGCCGGCCCAGCGCGGCACGATGTTCGACCGTCACGGCAACGAACTTGCGATGTCCGTGCCAGCCGCGTCGATCTCGATCAACCCGAAGCTCATCGTCGATGGAGCCGTGGTCGTCAACGACCTCGACAATCTGCTCGAACTCTCCGACCAGAAGGTCGCCGACCTGCTCGACGAGATCGCTCGTAAGGACCGCGGGTTCGTCTATGTCGCTCGGCAGGCCGACGCCAACATCGGACAGTTCATTCGCGACCTGGGTCACGCCGGCGTCAATGTCGATGACGAGTCGCGCCGAGAGATGCCGGGTGGCGACACGGGTCGCAGCGTGCTTGGTCGGACCAACATCGACGGCGAAGGCATCGCCGGCCTCGAGAAGCAGTATGAGGATGTGCTCACCGGAACGAGTGGCTCGATGACCCGTGAGGTCGACCCGCAGCAGCGGACGATCGCTGGTTCGGAGTCGATCGCCCAGGCGCCAGTCGATGGCGACGACCTCGTCCTCACACTCGATCGGTCGATCCAGTTCTCCACCGAGCAAGTGTTGCTGGCACAACTCGAGCGCATCGGCGCCAAGGGTGGCACCGTCATCGCGCTGGACACACCGACGGGCGAGGTGCTCGGAATGGCATCGGTGCGGCGTGACGAAGACACCGGCGGCTACGCCGTCACGAACGGCAACTACGCCGCGGTCGACGCGTACGAGCCGGGCTCGGTCGCGAAGGTGATCACTGTGGCCGGGGCGCTCGATGCCGGAGCGGTCACGCCCGACACGGCGTTCACCGTGCCGTGGCGCAAGCAGTATGCGGACGACCTCCTGAAGGACAGTCACGAACACCCTGACCTCTATCTCAGCGTGTCGGACATCCTCACGCAATCGTCGAATATTGGCACGATCATGGTGCAGCAGGCCCTCGGTCGGTTCGAACACCACGACTACATGACGGCCTTCGGCCTCGGCGAGAAGACCGCACTGGACTTCCCGGGCGAGTCGAACGGCATCCTCAAGCCACCGGATGAACTGTGGGGCTCCGAGCGTGTGACCGTGTCATATGGCCAGGGCGTGTCGAGTACCTCACTCCAACTGGCCGCTGCGGTCAACGTCATCGCCAACGGCGGAACCTACGTGGCGCCCAAGCTCGTTCGCGCCACGGTCGGACCCGACGGTGTGCAGACGCTGGCCCCGGACGCCGCAAGCCGACGCGTCGTGTCTGAACAAGCCGCGAATGAGACCGCCGCGATGATGCAACGTGTCGTGTGCGAAGGCACCGCCAGCCGCGCTCAGGTCGACAACCTTCCCATCGCGGGCAAGACCGGTACAGCCTTCAAGGCTGCGCCGAACGGCACGTATTACAACGAGCAGGGCCAGCGGATCTACTACTCGAGTTTCGTCGGATTCTTCCCGGCCGACGACCCGCAGGTCACCGTGCTCGTCTCGGTCGACGAACCGCCTGCCGGCACTGGCGATCGGTTCGGTGGTACTGCTGCGGCGCCCGTCTTCGCGGCTCTCGTGCCCACGCTCATCCACGAACTGGGAATCCAGCCGGCACCCGGCAGCAAGGGATGCCAAGAGTGACCGAACTCGGTCGCATCATGGCACTGTTGGAGTCAGCAGGCGCCACGCTCGTCCCGGCCAGCGCTGACGCTGCGGCGGTCGCGGTCACGTCGGTCACGCACGACTCACGACAGGTCGAGGTCGGCACGTTGTTCGCCTGTCTCGTCGGTGATCGCGCTGATGGACACGAATTCGCCGTGGCCGCTGTCAGGGCCGGCGCCGCGGCGCTGTTGGTGGAGCGCGAATTAACCCACGCCGAGCTTGCCGGCGTGCCACAGATCGTCGTCGACAGCACTCGGCGTCGGTTGGGGCCGATCAGTGCCCTCGTCGCGGGTGAGCCCGCGGCAGCATTGACGACCGTCGGCGTGACCGGCACCAACGGCAAGACCACCATCTGCTCGATGCTTGCGGCGATCTTCGAAGCGAATCAGTGGGCCACCGGCATCATCGGCACATTGCACGGCCCGCGCACGACACCTGAGGCGCCCGAACTGCAGGCGACGCTCGCACGGTTCGTTGCCGAGGGCGATCAGGCTGCGGTACTGGAAGTCTCATCGCACGCGCTGGCGCTGCATCGAGTCGATGGAACGCACTTCGACGCGGTGGTCTTCACCAACCTTGGTCACGATCACCTCGACCTGCACGGCACTCCCGAGGAGTACTTCAGAGCCAAGGCCTCGTTGTTCCGGTCCGAGTTCGCACCGCTCGCGTTGATCAACGCAGACGACACACATGGCCGGCTACTCATCGATGTGGCCGCGTCCAGCGATGACGACATGGTCGTGATTCCCTTCAGCACCTCCGACCTCACCCACGTGCGGGTGACTGCCACGTCGATCGACTATCGCTGGCGAGGTCACGACGTGTCCGTCGCTATCGGCGGCGACTTCAATGTCTCGAACTCGCTGGCCGCGCTCGAATCGGCTGTGGCGTTGGGCGTCGATCCAGCAGTCGCCGCATCGGCGTTGAGTAGCCTCCCCGTCGTTCCGGGCCGCTTCGAGAGCGTCGGCTCATCTGATGGAAGCCCCACGCCGTTCTCGGTGGTCGTCGATTACGCCCACACACCTGATGGCATCACCGAAGTGCTCGCCGCAGCGCGCTCGGTGGTCACCAACGATGCAGCGGTCATCGTCGTCTTCGGCTGCGGCGGCGATCGGGATCACGGCAAACGTCCCG
>CAXMZV010000363.1:0-4900 GCA_964199985.1 Candidatus Ilumatobacter isfjordensis
TCGACGATGCTCATGTCGTCAGTGGGGACGTACTCATTCGCTCCGCCTGCGGACATGTGGATCGACGTGGAACACGCTGCTCGTAGTCTCGACCGTGCCGAGGGGGCGATCCGTCGCGGCGACGCTAGCGAAGCGAGTCGAGAGGCGACCGTCGCATCGGCGATTCTCCGACGCCCGCTCCTCGCCGGTGCGGAATGCTCGTGGTTGGACGACGCACGTCGCCGTCAGTCCGAAGCCCTCTACCGCTCGTTGGTCACGCTCGCTGCCGCCTGGCAGGCACTCGGCGATCATCAGCTC
This sequence comes from Candidatus Ilumatobacter isfjordensis, assembly GCA_964199985.1. Classification (GTDB taxonomy): domain Bacteria; phylum Actinomycetota; class Acidimicrobiia; order Acidimicrobiales; family Ilumatobacteraceae; genus Ilumatobacter_A; species Ilumatobacter_A isfjordensis. Next base: position 298 of record CAXMZV010000363.1, read on the forward strand.
GCGGTAACGGTCGCCCAATCTGCGATCGATCTCGATCCCTACCGGGAGATCGGTCACCGACTGCTGATCGAAGCCGAGTGCGACCGAGGCGACCGAGGGGCCGCGACGCAGGCCCTGGAACGCTGCGAGGCAATCTTCGCCAAGGAACTCGGTGTTCGATTGTCGACAGAGACGCTCCGGCTCGCAGCTCACCTCCGTGGGTCGTCGAACGCGGCCGCGATCACCGATTCGTGAGGATGCGTTCGAGCGTGCGAGCTATGACGTCGCCGAGTTGGTGTCGGCGGGGCGCGTAGTACAGAACACCGCCGACAGCGTGTTCGAATCCTTCCACCACCCGTGCAGTCGGTCGAGGAGCGGTTGTAGGGCTCCACCGCGGCTTCCCGGGGAACGTCGTGGGACATCAATGCCCTTGATCTGCCCGATTGCGGTGACGGCTCGACCGGGATAACTGGCGAGCGGGCCGAGGGAACGCGAGGCCAGGTCGTCACGCATCGTCCAGGCATCCGCGCCGTCGATCCAGTCGAGGATCGACCAGTGGAACGGGAACACCTCGTGGGGTTGCCCGACGTGACGCACCAATGGTGTGGCCACGATCGACGCGATTTGAGCGCGCTCGATGTGTTGCAGCACCGCCACTTCAGGTGCCGCACCGGCCGCCAGGAGTGCTCGGGCGACCGACTCGCTCGTGTCAGGCTCATCGTCGTGAATTCGCTCGGCCACGTCGGCAGCTTTGCAGTTGCCCGCGTCGAGCACGTTCTGTTGCAGGGTGGGGAGACCTGGATCGCCTGGTCGAGACCGCCGCTCGATCGTCGACAGGCCCAGCTCACGATGCTGAGGGCGGCACCAGCCACTGCGGCGCCGATGGCGACATCGGAGACGAAGTGGTGGCCCGTCACGACGACGACGAGGCTCGTCAGCGTCGGGTGAGCGACAGCGATGACTCTGCTCAGTCGGTGAGACGACAGCTGCCAGATCGCGTAGCCACACAGGATTGCCCAGGCCACATGCATCGACGGCATCGCTGCAAACTGATTGGCATTCTCGCTTCCGGCGAGGGCGTAGGGGTCCGGGCCGAAGGTGTTGCCGGCGTCGACGAAGCCAGGCAGCATTCGTGGTGGAGCCATCGGCACGAACAAATGGATGAGCAGCGCAACGGCGGTGCAACCGACGAGCGAATTCCGCATGACGGCGAAGACCGTCGACCGCCCCCGCCAGAACGCGACGGCCAACACCGCCAGCGTGAGCGGGAAGTGCAGGAGGTAGTAGGAGTTCGCCGCCACGAATGCTTGCGGCCAATCGAGTGCCGATTGGACCGCTTGCTCGACATCGATGCCGATCGCCGCCTCGATGTCGAGGAGCTGGGCAGCGTTTCCAAGCGCCGCGGGCTGGGTGTCGGTCGTCAGACCGCGGACCACCGCGTACAGCAACCAGAGCCCGCCGAGGACCAGGACGTTTGCCACCGAGTCGATGGCCTGGCGATGAGTGCTGTTGATGGTCACGGGTGGGCTTTCTCCTGCTTGGAACTGCTACCTCCACAGTGCGCGATGGAGACGCCTCCGTCGTCCGGCGAAGGCCTGATCGGCACTGCACCCATGGACACATCGCAACAGGCCCCAACCCGATCGGTCGTCATCACATCGGCGCAACGCTCATCAGTCAGATGCGGGATGGCCTGCTCATCAGCAGAGCTCCGATCAGCAAACCTGTTGCGATGGGTGGGCCCTTCGTGATGAACAATGCAGAAGAAGCCGACAGCAGAGAGAAGGAATCATGTTGCTCCAAGGAATGGATCACGTCGCCACCATCACCAACGATGGTGACCGACTCAAACAGTTCTATGTCGACGTGTTCGGCGCCACGATCGAACGCGACGGACCCGAGTTCCCCGGCGGACCCCGAATGATCATCATCAATCTCGGCCCTGGCACCGAGCTCAACGTGTTCGAGATCGACGACAACAGCGAGGCGGACAAGCAGACACCGATGTTCGGACGTGGACGACTCGATCACATCGGACTGCACGCGGCCGATCTCGAGGCGTTCGGCGAAATTCGCGAACGACTCATTGCCGCCGGCGCCGCCGACGGCGTGGTCACGGTGTTCGGACGGAAGCTCTCGATCTTCTTCCGCGACCCCGACCAGATGGAGTGCGAAGTGCTGGTCAGCAATCCCGACGTTGACCCCGACAACTTGACGTTCGGCCACGCCTCACCGCGCTTCGAGTAGTTCGCCATCAACTCTGTGACTGTGCGAGCGTATGTTCGTTCATATGGTCATGTTGGAACATTCGATCGAGCCACCGGACCTGGCTGGGATGATCGATCCGTTTGTGCAGCTGGCGTTTGTCAACGACGCCATCGACGACCTCACCGCCGCCAACCTTGACCTGTTGGACCGCGACTGGTTTGCCCGCTATGCCCGCTCAGTCGACGAACTCGCCGCACGCCTCGACGCCATTGGCATCGAAACCGCAGCCGAAGCGCAACGCCGCGGCCACGACCGCGACAAAGGATTCTTCTCGACCAAAGCATGGATCAAACACCATGTGCAACTCACCGGACCCGAAGCGCACGGCCGGATGCAAGTCACGCGCATGTTCGACCTCATCCCCACCTGGGCGGACGCAGCACGCACCGGCGAAGTTGGTGTCGCCCAAACACGTTTGATGGCACGTGTCGCAGCAAACCCGCGTGTCCATGTCGCGTTGCTCGAATGCGTCGAGTCGTTGCTCGCTGACGCAATCGTGCGCTCCTACGACGAATTTGAACGCCGAGTCCGCGACTTCCAACGCTCAGCAGACCAAAACAGTGCCGAGACACAAGCCCGACACAACCATGCAGCGCGTGACGCCACGATGCGCCAGAAAGCAGACGGGACATGGGTGTTTCATGCCACGTTCGGGTCGTTGCAAGGCGCCGAAATCAACGAAGTCCTCGCCTATTTCATTCAAGCCGAGGGGGAAGCTGATTGGGCCGAAGCCCGCAACCGTTGCGGCGACGACGCCACCATGGCCGACCTGTCTCGAACCGAACCCCAACGACGCGCCGACGCCACCGCCGCCGTGTTTCACGCGGGAGCCCAAGCGCCCGGTGACGGACGGGCACTCGTCCCAACGTTGAACATCATCATCGACGAAACGACTGCCGAAGTGATTGTGTCGGGTGGCCGCCTTGACGCTGCCCGCTACCGCGACATGATCTGCCACACCCAAAACGGTGACCCCATCGACTGCTCCGAAGCTGCTGCGATCGCCTTGTGGGGACATATCCGCCGGGTCGTACGCAATGCGTCAGGTGTCGTCATCGACATGGGCCGCCGCTCCCGACTCTTCACCGGCACCGCACGCGAAGCCGTCCTGCTCCTCAGCGACCGATGTTTGTGGCCTGGTTGTGACCGGCCCAACCGGAACTGTGAAGCCGACCACTCATTGGGTTGGAAAGCACACGGCAACACCGTGCCCTGGAACGGCGGAACAATGTGCCGCGGACACAACCTGCTCAAAGAAACCGGCAACTTCACCGCCCGCCGCCAACCCAACGGCGACTGGACCATCACCGACCACAACGGCGAACCCATCAACTAAGAGCCTTGCGTTCACCCCTGCACCGAGCTCAACGGTGCAAGGTCAGCGCCAGACCGTCGACCGACTCAGGCGAGTTTGTACGGGTCACGCTGTTGCCACGATCCGTCACCGAGATAACACCGACAACGCCGATGACGGCGGCCGCAACCCAGCGTCCCTTGCCCCCTGCGGAAGTTGATTCCGGTGTTCGATCCGGTGACGGTATTGGTGCTGGCGATGTTGGTCATGGTGCTCCTTCCGGTCCCGAACGGTTCGGGCTCTCGGTTGCAGCACTCGCGCGTAGCGATTCCACTCGTCCTGGGTGAGGTCGCGGTCAAGGATTGAGCAAGCACGGTCCACCCACTGCGTCGGGTCGAGGGAGATCTGGAGCAACCGGCCAGACGACGTGACCTCTCCGCTCCAGGTCGAGATGAGGTTTGCTCAGGGCATGACAACGATCTTGCCGCTGGCGTGACCGGTCTCGAGATGGCGGAGTGCGTCGGCGGTATCGGAAAGTGGGGAGACGGTGTCGATGACCGAGCGGAGTTCGCCTGAGGCCATCAGGTCGCACAGCAGTCGCATGTCGTCGCGCGTGTGCTTGACAATGAACGTTGCTGCCCGATGCGCTACATGAATGCCGTCCTCGAGGTGCTCACCACTGCCGGACTCTCGAGCGACCTCGTGTACCACGGCTACCACGGCTACCACGCGGTGACGATGAACACGGCGATGAATTCGGTCTGGTACTCGACCTCATGCTCGACGGGCTCGACCGGTCCAATACCGCCAGCTGACGCACGCGAGACTGCATCATGGCCCCCAACGTCCTGTTCATCATCTGCGACCAACTCCGCGCCGATCATCTGGGCTTCGCCGGCAACCAGGTCGTCCGGACGCCGAACATCGACTCGATTGCTGCGCGCGGCATGGTGTTCGACAACGCATGGGTCGCCAACCCCGTGTGCATGCCGAACCGCTCGACGATCATGACAGGACGCATGCCGACCGCGCACGGCGTCGTGTTCAACGATCGATCATTGG
>CAXMZV010000364.1:0-4896 GCA_964199985.1 Candidatus Ilumatobacter isfjordensis
CCGAAGCAAAGTTGGCGCGCGTCTGATCGGCAAGAGCCGACCGATTTCGCCCGACGGCGTCGGCCATCGGTTGATGGTCGAGGGCTCGATGTCGAGCGATGTACATCATCGGTCCGGCGGTCTCGAATAGTTCGAGCCGCGCTCGTACGTGGCCGACGATTCGGTCGGCTCGTGCAGCGTCGGCCGACGCGGCCACTTCGAAAAGGTGGGCGAAGCGTTCGCTGAACACGTCGAAGGCCTTTTGCTGCAGGTCATCGAGACCGTCGAAGTTCCGAAAGACCGATGACACCGAGACACCTGCTCGCGCGGCGACGTCATCGACTGTCGGCGGGATCTTGCCGTCGCGGACGAGTGCGAAGACTGCGTCGATCACCGCAACGCGGCTGCGTTCGCGACGAGCCCGCCGTCCGTCGATCGGAGTGTCATCGCCACCGGTCATGACGTCACCATAGAGAAACGCAGAGACAATTGCGAGTCAAACTTTCAATACTTTTACAATCGTCAGCCTCGGTACGGTCTCCGGATGGACGAGGCAGCGATCGAACCGTCCGTGGCCGATGAGCAGCGGTGGAATCGAAACATCTATTACCACCCGTTGCTGTTGGAGCTCGCCAACCAGGGTCGAGTGCTCGACGTCGGCTGCGGCGGCGGGCTGCTGACGCGACAGTTCGCTCCACTCTCGTCGAAGGTCGTCGGCATCGATCCCGACGCACCCAGCATCGAGCTCGCGCGATCCGAGACAACGGCGGAGAACGTCGACTACGTCCTCGGCGACGTATTGACGTCTGACTTTGAGCCCGCGTCGTTCGACCTCGTGTCCGTCGCAACCCTCCACCACTTCGATGCCGAGCAGGGGCTGCTCCGCTTCGCCGCACTGACGAAGCCAGGCGGTCATGTCGGTGTGATCGGCATCGGACGAGACCGCATGCCCCAGGATCTGCCGCGCCAGGCGCTGGCGTTTGCCACCACGCTGTATCACCGGACGATTCGCGGCAAGACGTTGTGGGATCACTCCGCACCCGTGGTCTGGCCACCACCACACTCAGAGCGCGAAATGCAGAGCCTCAGCGCCGACGTGCTGCCCGGGTCAAGGTTCCGACGTCATCTCCAAGGTCGCTACTCGATCATCTGGCAGGCGCCCAATTCCTGAGAGCTGAGCCAGTCCGCCAGCGCGAGACGTCGGCCACACCCCATTGCTCTCCTGTCCGCCAGGTCCTACCGTCGGAACATGGCGACCCTTCCTCCTCCATCGATCGAGCGACCAATGGTCCGGATTGCGACGACAGACGGGCGGGTCGACGTCATTGCCGAGGATCGCAGCGACATCGACGTGCGCGGTGACGCCGAGGTCAGGCGCGTCGGGGTATCGACGACGGTCACCGGCGAAAACAATCGCCTCGCCGTGCGCATCCCACTCGGTACCGACATCGTCATCGGAACCACATCCGGGCGGGTCGACGTCAGCGGATCGGTCGGTTCCGCCGCCATCACCACGGAATCGGGCAAGGTCACCATCGAGCGCGCCACATCGGTCGATGTCCGATCGATCGACGGTCGTATCGACGTCGAGCACTGTGGTCAGCAATGTTGCCTTCGATCCGAACAGGGTGAGGTGGCAGTGGGCTCCTGCGGCTCCGCCGACGTCGCGACCGGGACCGGAAAGATCTCACTGCGCGATGTTCGTGGTGTCGCTCGGGCGCACTGCACGAACGGGCGTGTCGACATCACCATGGCGGCCGCCAACGACGTGACCGCCGAAACCGTGACCGGCCGCATCAACGTCTCGCTTCCGCGTGGTGTACGCGTGTTCCGAGCGGATTTCGCGGAGAGCCAGTCCGTACGACAGGACGACGCCGACTGTGTCGTCTCGACGCACTCAGTGACCGGACGAGTCGACGTCGTCAACCGATGAGCACCGCGGGCAGTGAGGCATGCGTCGGGTCGGTGCTGTTCACCGATCTCGTCGGCTTCACCGAGTTCAACGAAGCCGTCGGTGACGCACGCGCGGTCGAGGTCCTCGACTGCCAGACGCAACTCGCTACCCAGGCAATCGTTGGCCGACCGGATGCACGACTCGTGAAGGAACTGGGCGACGGACTCATGCTGTGGTTCGGTGATGCCGGTGCGGCGGTCGATGCTGCGCTGCACCTCTTGAGCGCAGTTGAGTCGGCGCGTCAGGAGGGATCGTTTCCGTTGGCGATTCGGATGGGGGTCCATCATGGTGAGGCGCTAACCCGTGGAGATGATGTCGTCGGCGCCACGATCAACATCGGCGCTCGAGTCGCTGACCTCGCCGGCCCCGGTGAGCTGCTGGTGTCTGACCTGGCACTTGATGCGATGGACGCCGCGCGCCGTGATGAGTTGCAGTGCGCCTCGGTCGGGCCAGTGCGAGTCAAAGGTGTGACCGAGCCAGTGTGGCTCCAACGCATCTCACGCTGAAGCGCTGTCATTAGGGTCGCCGCATGACGGAGATTCAGGGAACAGTGGCCGCAGGATTCGAGAAGGTTGCCGACGCGTTCCGCAGCAACTTCGACGAGTTTTCCGAACTCGGCGCCGGGTTCGCGCTGTACGCGGACGGCGAGTTGCAGGTCGATCTGTGGGGCGGCGTTGCCGACAAGGCATCGGGGCGAGCGTGGGACGACCAGACACTGCAGCTCGTCTTCTCGACGACCAAAGGCGCCGCCGCAATCTGTGTGGCGCGGCTGGTCGAGGCCGGAAAGCTGAACTACTCCGACCCGGTGTCAATGCACTGGCCCGAGTTCGCGGCCAACGGCAAGGGCGACATCACCGTCGCGCAAATAATGAGCCACCAGGCCGGGCTGGCCTGGGCCGAGGTGCCGCTCACGATCGACGAAATCCTGGCCGTCGGTCCGGTCGTCGAGGCCCTCGGCGCCCAGGCGCCGCTCTGGGAACCCGGCTCGACGCACGGCTATCACGCAGTGACCTACGGCTGGCTCGCTGGTGAACTCGTTCGACGTATCGACGGTCGGTCGATCGGTCGTTACTTCGCCGAGGAAGTGGCCGGCCCGCTCGGACTTGACTTCTGGATCGGGCTGCCGGAGTCCGAGGAGGGTCGGGTCAGCACACTCGAATCAGCACCTCCGCCCACCGACGTCGCCGAACTCGCGCTGATGATGCAGCTCATGGGGCCGGGCACACCCGGGTTCAAGGCACTGACGATGAATGGTTCGATCCTCGCGCTCGGCATGGCCGAGAACCCGTTCAACACTCGTGCGTTCCACGCCACCGAGATGCCGGCAGCTAACGGCATCACCAACGCGCGCAGTCTCGCCAAGATGTATGCGGCAACGGTTAGCGATGTCGACGGCGGCCGCGTCATCGCGCCGGACACGATGCGCGCGGCATCGACCGAAGCAGTCCGCGGGTCCGATCACTGCCTGGTGGCCGAGACTCGCTTCGGCATGGGGTTCATGCTCGACAACGCAACCGTTCCACTGCTCGGACCCAACGCATTCGGGCATGCAGGCGCGGGCGGCTCACTCGGCCAGGCCGACCCCGACACCGGTGTCGGCTACGGCTACGTGATGAACCAGATGCTCGGCGGCATTGCGGGCGATCCACGGACCATCCGCCTCAACGCCGCCGTCCGCGCGTGCCTCTGAACGCGGGTCGAACATGGCGCTGATCGAGATCATGACCTTCCGGCTCCGGCCTGACACCGAACGTGACACGTTCATCGCGGCGGACGCCGTCGTGCAATCCGACTTCAGCAATCAACAGCCGGACATCGTGCGGCGCACGATCGCCAGTGCTGATGACCGCATGTGGCTCATCCACACGATCTGGGATTCCGACGAGGCCGCAGCAGCTGCATCGGAAGCGTTCAACGCGACCGGTCTCTGCACCGACTTCGTCGCGCTGATCGACGACACCACCATCGACGTACGCGCATACGCGCCAGCCGGCGCCGCCTGAGTTATTGCTGCACGAGGGTGATCGCGTTGCCTTCGGGGTCTTCGATCGCAGCGAGAGTCGGACCGTTCGGCAAATCGATCGGGTCCATCACGTGGACGCCGCCAAGCGCCACGGCCCGGTCAAGGGTGGCGCGGAGATCACCGACCTGGACGTAGAGGGTGACCCCCGGCTGGTCGCTCTGACGGATGTGCCCGCCCGGACCCGGCTCGGGGCCGCCAAGCCCCGCCGCGATGTTCATGATCGGACCCTCGCCGATGACCCAGTTGAACAGCCCGGCATAGAACGCCCGTTGCGCTTCGGCATCGATTGCGGTGATCTCCCAATGCACCACCGGCCGCGCCCAGTCGGCCAACTGGTCGTCGGCCTCGTTCGCAGCTGCGGTCATCGACGTACTGTACGACCATGCCCATCGAGCTCCGGAACTCCGATCGTCTGCCCGCGCCGCAAGGATTTTCACACGCATCAATCGCCTCGCCGGGCCGCATCGTCCACCTGTCCGGCCAGATCGGCACCGACGCAGCCGGCAACCACCCCGACGGCCTCGCTGCGCAGACCGACCAGGCAATGCGCAACATCATCGATGCGCTCGTCGGCGTGGGCGGGTCGATCGAGGATCTCGCGAAGCTCACGATCTACGTCGTTGGATGGACCGCCGCGATGCAGGGCGGTCTCTTCACCGGACTCGGCGCCGCTGCGAAGGTCAACCCCATTGCGCTCGTGCCGATCACCCTCGTCGGCGTGCAGTCGCTGTTCCTCGACGAATCACTCATCGAGATCGAAGCCGTTGCCATCCTCGCCGACTGAGTCCGACGGACCCGTCGGACCGCTCGACGGCGTCCGGGTCGTCGATCTGACCTCGGTCGTGATGGGGCCACTCGCCACGCGCATGCTTGGCGATCTCGGCGCCGACGTCATCCGTGTCGAGAACCCGGGCGGCGACATCTTGCGCCACTACGAACC
>CAXMZV010000365.1:0-4896 GCA_964199985.1 Candidatus Ilumatobacter isfjordensis
CGGTCGCAGCGCTGGAACAGCTGCGTGGCCTCTACGTGCCCGACGGGCTGCTCTTCCCGGTTGGGCCGACCGAGCCGCAGTGCTTCGCCGACGATGGGCAGTCGTTCGTGCTCGTGCGGAACATCGGCAACGGCATCGTCGTCGGGCTGGGCGACAACGAAGTCCTCGTCAACCAACATCTCCGCCGCGCCGACAACGCCGGTCTCGCCACCGCGCTACTCGCACCGAACTCCGAGTCGAGGGTGACCATCCTGCTCGGAACGGGAACAGCGACGTCGGTCGCCGACGTAGGGCAGGGGCAGGACACCCTGATCGACTTGGTGCCGACCTGGGTCTGGATGGTGCTCGTCCTCGCTGCGCTTGGCTTCGTGGTGTTCGCCGTGTCGCGCAGCGTGCGTGTCGGTGCGGTGCTCGACGAACCCCTCGTGACTCCTCGGGCAGGCAGCGAACTCGTCGCGGCAACGGGCAACCTGATGCAGCGCGCCAAGCACACCACGCGTGCAGGCTGGCTGCTCCAGACACGACTGCACCGCGACCTGTGCGCTGAGCTGCACGTCGATCTCGCCGCACCACTCGCCGACCTCGATCGCGCTGTGGCCGAACGCAGCACCATCGAACCGGGCGCCACCGAACACCTCCTTCGCCACACCGTCAACGACGATTCACAACTGCTCGCACTGTCGGGCCACATCGGCCGCATCCGAAAGGACGTCCTCACATGACGAATGAATATCCACCCCCAGCTGTTGTGACCACGAATTCCGAGGCGCGCGACGCGGTGCTCGCTGTGCGCGAAGAGGTGGGCAAGGTGATCGTCGGCCAGCAAGGAGTGCTGAGTGGCGTGATCTCGGCGCTCCTCGTCAACGGGCACGTCTTGCTCGAGGGGGTCCCGGGCGTCGCCAAGACACTGCTTGCGAAGAGCCTGGCGGCGGCGTTCGATCTGCAGTTCTCTCGTGTCCAGTTCACGCCCGACCTGATGCCATCTGACGTGGTCGGCATGACCGTGCTCGACCAGGCGCCCGGGCAAGCACCCGCCTTCCGGTTCCGCGAGGGTCCGGTGTTCACCAACCTGCTGCTGGCCGACGAGATCAACAGGACACCTCCGAAGACGCAGGCGGCGCTGCTCGAAGCAATGGAGGAACGGCAAGTGTCGATCGAGGGTGAGAGCCGTCCGTTGCCGAATCCGTTCCTCGTCATCGCCACCCAGAACCCGATCGAGTACGAGGGAACGTTCCCGCTGCCCGAAGCGCAGCTCGATCGCTTCCTGTTCAAACTGGTGGTCGGCTACCCGACCGAGGATCAGGAGGGTGAGATGCTCGCCCGTCACCATGCGGGCCTCAACCCGCACGCCACCCGCGAGCTGATTCGGCCCGTGGCGAATTCGGCGCATCTGCGAGCCGCACGCGCCGAGATCGATGCGATCACCGTCGGGCCAGCGGTGCTGCGCTACATCGTGACGCTGTGCCGTGCGACCCGCGAATCGCCGTCGCTGCAACTTGGCGTGTCACCGCGTGGGGCAACGTGGCTGTTGCACGCAAGTAAGGCATGGGCGTGGCTGTCTGGGCGCGGCTTCGTCACGCCTGATGAGGTCAAGGCGGTGGCGAAACCGTGCTTGCGTCACCGCATCATGGTCCGACCCGAACTTGAACTCGAGGGCACCGCCGCCGATGCAGTGCTCGACGGCTTGCTCGCTGCGGTGCCGACCCCGCGCTGATGTCTCGTCCCGTGCCAACTGGTCGGCTCGCGCTCGTCGTGGTCGTGGCAGCGTTTCCGCTTGCCATCGCTCGACCGGACGCGTGGTGGCTGGTCGGTCTGCTGCTGGCCGTGATTGCCGCACTTGCCATTGCCGACGTGGTCGCTGCGGTGCGCCCTGCGGACATCGAAGTCGAGCGCGAGTTCCCAGCAACGTTGACCGTTGGCGACACGGCGGAGATCAGCTGGCGCGTCACCAACCGTTCGAACCGGGCCACGTCGGCGACCGTGGCCGATGCACTGTGGCCGAGCTTCGATGCGTCTCGGCGCGGCTCAACAATGCGCCTGGATCCGTTGCGTCGTCATCGGTTCGGTGCACGCATCTCGCCCGGCCGTCGCGGACGATTTCCGTTCGGGGCCATTGCCGTGCGCACTGCGGGCCCGCTCGGGCTGATGGCCCGTCAAGCCAATCGTGTGGTGCCCGGCACGATTGCGGTGATGCCGGCCTACCCCTCGCGGGAGTTGATGGCGACTCGCATGCGTATCCCGCTCGAGTCCGGCATTCGAAGTGTGCGGAGCCGGGGGAGTGGAACCGAGTTTGACCAGCTGCGCGAGTACCGCCAGGGCGATGACTTCCGCAAGGTCGACTGGGCGGCAACGGCGCGTCAGCAACACGTCGTGGTGCGCGACTATCGGGCCGAGCGCAACCAATACGTCATCGCACTGCTGGACAACGGACGGAGCATGGCCGGCACGGTTGGCGACACGCCGCGCGTCGAGCATGCAATGGACGCCGTGCTCGGCCTCACGCAGGTGGCGGGCCGGCTCGGTGACAACGTGGGTCTCCTCACCTTCGACAGCCAAGTGCGTGGCATCGTGCCAGCGCGCAACTCGAAGTCACAGTTCGCGCGAGTCGCCGAAGCGATGTACCTCCTCGACCCGGCCCTCGCTGAGAGTGCCTACGGCGTTGCGTTCAACAACGCGGCAGCGCGCTTTCGTCGGCGGTCGCTGTTCGTTGTCTTCACCGAGTTGGCCGAGACCGTCAGCGATGCTCTGCTCCCTGCACTGGCATCGTTGACGCGTACCCACCTCGTCCTGATCGCCGCTGTACGCGACCCCGATGTCGCTGCGTGGGCTGCGGAGTCGGGTCACGAGGCAGCGTCGGGCGCCTACCGATCAGCGGCTGCAGTGGCCGCCATCGATGCCCGGGAACGCACCGCAGCGAAGCTCCGGGCAGCAGGAGCGCTGGTCGTCGATGCCAAACCCGGCGAGCTTGCCACCGATGTCGTCGACCGCTACCTGGAACTCAAGGCCACCGGACGTTTGTGACGCTCGTGGGTACGGGCTTCGTCGTCGATCATCGCGGCGCGACGGCCATAGAGGATCGGCCACGCCCAGAACCCCACGAACGCCAACACTCCGATGCTGACTCGCAGCGAGGTGGGCCACGGCCGACCGGTGACGAACCCTTCGATCAGACCTGCGATGAACATCGCCAACACGAGTCCGATCACGACGTTGCCGATGTAGCGGCCGTCGTCGGTGAGCGCGCGCCAACGGGTTCGATCGCCCGGCGAGATGACCGTCCAACCCAGGCGGAGGCCGGCAGCGCCAGCAACGATCACCGCGGAGATTTCCAGCAGCCCGTGCGGGAGGATCAATCCCCAGAAGCGTTCCCATTCACCGACGTGGGTGAACAGGCCGCCGGCGGCACCGACGGTGGCGCCGTTGTACACGAGGATCAACACCGTGAAGACGCACAGCAGGATGCCTGAGGCAAAGGCGAGGATGGCGACGCGTACGTTGTTAAGAAACACCTGGCTCGCGAAGTTCTGAGCCGGCTGGCTCGAGTAGTAGTCCTCGAAATCGCGCTCGATGTACGACGTGCGGATCGCCTCGTCAGCGGTGAGGTCGAATGCGTCGGGGGAGATGCCGATCCAGACCGTGAGCACGATCCAGGGGATCAGTGTCAGTGCCGCCGAGATGGCGATGAACCAGCGGATCGACCAGATGGCGGCCGGGAACGAGACGGTGAAGAAGCGCGTGATGCCGCGCCCAGCGTCTGTGCTGCGAGTCCCGTAGAGCACCGAGTGGGCCTCGGCGACGAGGAATGTGAGTCGCCCGACCAGCGCGTCGTCGCCCCGGTACGCGAGACGCGCGTGGGCGAGTTGGCTCCCGGTGCGCTGGTACAGGCTGACGAGTTCATCAAGTTCGTCGGGACCGACTTGGCTCAGCTTGCGCGCCCGGGCGGTCAACTGTTCGAGTCGTTGCCACTGAAATTGGTTCGTCGCAACGAACGCATCGATGTCCATCTGCGATCTACGGTAGTTGCCACATGACCAGTATTGAAGACGGCATCGTCACACCGGAAGCGGTCGTGCTCGATCTCGAAACGGCCGGCTTTGCGTCGCGAATCACCGCGGCGTCGATCGATCTCACCATTCAGGTTGTCGGCGTGTTCCTGGTCATGTTGGTGATGGCGCTCGCCTTCTTGCAAAACGCTGGCGAGTCGACCGTCAACACAATGCTGGCGTTCACCATTTTCGGGGTGTTGTTCGGTTACCCGATCCTCTTTGAGACGCTGTGGCGTGGACGCACCCCGGGCAAGGCGGCGCTGCGTCTCCGTGCCGTGACGGTCGACGGCGCGCCGATGCACCTCCGCGAGGCAACATTACGGGCGATGGGCGGCGTCGTCGATCGGCTCGTGCCGCCGGGTGGCATTACGGGCGCACTGTTCATCCTCGGTTCCTCGCGGCATCAACGCGTCGGTGACCTCGTCGCTGGCACCATCGTCATTCGTGATCCTCGGCAGTACGTGCCGGCACCGGCGTTGTGGTTCTCGCCGCCGTGGGGTCTCGAGGAATACGCCGAAGCCATCGACCCGTCGGCGATCACGACCGAGCAGTACACCGTCGTTCGGTCGTTCCTGACTCGGGTGGACACGCTCGCCCCAGCAGCCCGCCATGCCGTTGCACGTGACCTCGCTGACCGACTGGCCGCAGTGGTGGGCTTCCCGCGCCACGAGCAGGTGGCGCCTGAGGCGTATTTGCTGTCGGTGATCTCGCGCTATCAGCGCAGCGTCAGGCCCGCGAGCGTCGTTCGATGACTTCGTTGATGCCGAGCACCACGGCTGCGGCGGCCAGTCCGGCCCACAGGCCAGCCACCTGACCCACGATCACGCCTGCCGCGATGACCGCGACCAGC
>CAXMZV010000366.1:0-4889 GCA_964199985.1 Candidatus Ilumatobacter isfjordensis
ACCTTCTTTGATTGCGTTCTCAGCCTTGCGCTGCGAGTCCGCAGCGTGCGCGTCGAGCGCCTCGCGAGAGATCCCTTCGAGCGTCGCAATCGCATCGGCGCAGACACCCTGATGTGACTGCGGGTGTAGTTCTTGGAGGTGCGCATTGTTCGCACCCATCGGCAACATGCCCTTCTTGGGCAGCGACATCATCTCGGTCCCGCCAGCGATCACGACATCTTCCATGCCAGCCATCACGGCGTGCGACGCGTAGTTGGTGGTGGTGATGCCCGAACCGCAGAAACGGTCGAGCGTGGCACCGCTGGCGGTGATGTCGTAACCAGCATCGAGCGCTGCCATGCGACCGAGGTCGCCACTCTGCTCTTGCACCTGCGAGCTCGTGCCCCAGATGATGTCGTCGACATCAGCGGTGTCGAGGTCATTGCGATCGCGAATGGCCTCAAGCACCGTGCGCGCCAGGTGCTGCGGGTGCAAGTGGGCGAGGGAGCCCTTGCCTTGTTTGCCGATGCCGCGGGGCGTGCGGCAGGTATCGATGATCAGTGCGTCGGACATGGGTGCTCCTCGAAGACGGGCGGGCGATTGGTCGCTGCGCCAACGCTACGCAATCGCCCTTGCTCAGGGAGAACCGGCGATGAGCTCGCGGGCGACGTCGGCGATGACGTCCTCTTTCTCGTCGAGCGGCGGGAGCAACACGATCTGGTCGAGACCGGCCTCGTCGAGTTCGGCCACTCGGCTGCGAAGATCGTCAGCGGTGCCCACCAGGCACGACCGTTCGATCAGCTCCTTGGTGATGAACCGCTCTTCTTCTGGGATCACCCAGCAGTTGTGACCGAGGTGCGTGCGGAGGTGGCGGCGCTCGGGCGGGGTCTCTTCGACGGCTGCCACGTAGTCCCCCCACATGTCGGCGAGGTGAGCTGGCGGGCGCCGACCGAACTGCGTCATCTGCTCGTAGCTGTAGTGGAGCGCAGCGACGGCAAATGCGCCGACCTGTTGTTTGACCCTGTCCGAGTCGACCGCTTCGCCGGGTTCGAGCACCGTCATGGTCGTGAGCGTCGCCATCGGGAAATCGGATCGAGATGCAGGCCGACCGTGGGCGGCGCGGCGCTCGGAGATCACGCCACGCATACTTCGGACGGCGGCCGGGTCAGGCGGAACCGATGTGATCAGTCCGTCCCCGTGCAGCGCCGCGAGGTCAAGAGCGCGTGGACCGAAGGCCGAGACGTAGAGGGGTGGGACCGGATCGAAGCGGACGAAGCCGTGATCGGGCATCAGGTGCGCGATCGGCGCAGTCTGACCGCTGAGGGTGTACTCCACTTCCTCGCCGCGCAGCAGCGCTCGGAGCACCCGCAAGTACTCATCGAATTCTGCGATCCGTTGTGGGCGATGGCCCATGATGCGCATGGCAGTGTTGCCGGTGCCGATCCCGCAGAACGTGCGCCCGGGTGCAAGCTGGCTGATCGTGCCGATCGCTGCCGCAGTGACAGGAGCGAGGCGCGTTCCCGCCACGGCAACGCCGGTGCCGAGTTGGATCGTCGAGGTTCGATCGGCTGCCAACGCGAGCATGGCGTACACGTCGCTCCAGATCATCTGGCTGTCGGCCAGCCAGGCGTGGTCGAAGCCGAGCCGCTCGGCTTCGACCACGTAGTCGATGTCGTCAGGTCGCGACGCAACACAGATGCCGTACTGCATGGCGCTACCTGAACCCGGCCAGCCGGCTGTCGGTGTCGGCAATCGGGTAGTCGGTTGCCGCTTCATACGCGAGTCCGTCCGCGAGGCCGTGCTGCTCGGCAACGCTGTACAGGTCTTTGTACGCCGCGAGCGAACCGTCGCTGTTGGCGAGAATTTGCTCGACAAGCCCGGCCACCTCAGCATCGAGTTGGTCGGCCGGAACGGAGCGGCAAGCGAGGCCGATCGAAGCCGCCTCAACGCCCTTGACATTGCGCGCCGTCAGTGAGAGTTCTCGTGCCTTGGTGAAGCCGACTGCCGCCGGGAGTCGTTGGCTCATTCCCCAGGTGGGACGCAACCCGAACTTCGCGTGCGTGTCGGCCAACGTCGCTTCGTCGGCGACGACCATGAGGTCGCAGGCCAACGCAATCTCCAGGGCACCGGTGAAGCAGAAGCCGTTCACCTTGGCGACCGTGACGATTGCCCCGTTCGACAGCTTGTCGATCAGCGCTCGGGCCGGCACGTCAAGGATGTCGCCAACGACGCCGTTGGTCAGTGCCCGGTCGCCCAACACTTTGAGGTCGACACCAGCGCTGAATGCCCTCCCTTGCCCAGTCAAGACGACGAGTCGCTGGCTCGGATCATCGATCGCAGCGCCAACTGCCTGATCGAGTGCGACGAGCATCGTGGGCGTCAGCGCATTGAGTGCGTCGGGCCGATCGAACGTGATCGTGGTGACTGATCCGTCGATATCGACAAGGATCTCGGAGTCGCTGGAGTTCATGTCCGAGTTTGGCATTCCGTCGAGTCGCTGCTTGAGCTGGGACGTTGGTCCTTGGTATCGCGGTCTTTGCTCGGCATGCTGGAGTGAGATGGATGCATCAACACTTGCCACACTCTTCGCGCTCGCCCTGTTCGCTGGCCTGGTCGGCATCGTGGTGGCAGTTGTCAACGTGCCGGTCCGAACCATCGTGCACCAGTGGGCCGTGGAAATCGCCGGGTCGGTCGCTGTGGCCGCGATGCTCGGCAGCCTCTACTTCTCAGAGGTGGCGGACTTCATCCCGTGCAAGCTGTGCTGGTACCAACGCATTGCGATGTATCCCCTTGCAGTGCTGCTCGTGATGGCTGCGATTCGCCGCGACCGGTGGATCCTGCTCTACGTCCGTGTGATTGCCGTGCTCGGCCTCGTCGTATCGGCGTATCACGTGTGGATCCAATGGTTTCCCGAGAAGTCGAACTTCTGCGAGTTCGACAACCCCTGCAGTGCTCGATGGGTGGAGGCGTTCGACCGGGTGACCATCCCGCAGATGGCTGGATTGTCCTTCGTCCTGATCATCGCCACCGCGACGATCGGACTGCGCTCCACGGCGGCGTCAACCGACGTCTGAGCCGCAGAAGTCCGCAAAGCGGCGCACGAACTCGGCGAGTTCGGTCACAGTGTCTGCGTCAATGAGCTCGCCGTTGTCGAGTTTGTCGCCGTAACTGCCGATCCCGTGCGTCTCGAACAGCCGCACGGGCTGACGCTCCATGATCGCGCTGAAGTGTTCGCGCACGCCGAGCCCAGCGCGTCCCCCTGGGCTGGTGGCGACAAGGGTGAAGGGCACGCCGTCCCAAGCCTTCGGCGGACGTGACAACCAGTCGATGACGTTTTTCGTGACGGCCGGGAACGAGCTGTTGTACTCAGGCGTGAACAGGATGACGCCCTCGTGTGCGTCGACTGCGGCGTGCAGTGCGAGGACCGAGGCCGGTGGGCCAGCGTCTTCGTCGTCGCCGTTGTAGAGCGGGACGTCGCTGACATCGTGCAGTGTGATCGACACCCCGTCTGGGCTGGCGGCGACCGCGGCGCGAGCGGTGGCGGCGTTGACCGACCCGGAGCGCAGGCTGCCGACGATGGCGAGAACGTTGAGCTGGGTCATCGCTGCAAGTATGCCCGGCGAGTCAGTCGCGTGAGTTCACCGGCGAGAACTCCGGTGGACGCTTGTCGAGGAAGCTCTGGACGCCCTCTTTGAAGTCGGTTTGGCGCAGCGAGTGCTGCATCCGCTCGTGCGTGTCGGCGTTGGATGTCGCGAGGTCCCACTCCCAACCGGCCATCACCTGCTGCTTCATCGATCGGATCGACGTCGAGGCCACGTTGTCGGCGATGTCGTTCGCGTACGCCATCGTCTCGTCGAGCAGACGGTCGGCGGGGAACACCTTGTTGACGAGCCCCATCTCCTTCGCCTCCTCGGCGAGAACGATACGGGCGGAGAGCAGGAGGTCCATGGCGTTCGCATGACCGACGATGCGTGGCAGCATCCACGAGATGCCGTACTCGGCAACGAGGCCGCGGCGACCGAATGCCGTGGTGAACTTGGCACCAGCGGCGGCGAACCGGACGTCGAACATCATTGCCTGCACCATGCCAAGTCCGGCGCACGCGCCGTTGATGGCGCCGATGACCGGCTTGGGAACGGTGGTCGTGTAGGTCTGGTGCTCGTCGCGAGCCGGAGCGCTGCGCTCCTCCCCCGCTCCGATGCCCTGCAGCAGATCCATGTCCGCGCCCGCACAGAACCCTTTCCCGGCACCGGTCACGACGATGACCCGCACACCGGGGTCGTCGGTGGCCTGGTCGATGCGGTCCCAGTAGGCACTGCCGAGATCGGTCGTCCACGCGTTCAGGCGATCGGGACGGTTGAGGGTGATCAGCGCGATCTTGCCTCGCTTCTCGTACAGCACGACATCAGACATGCGCCGATCGTACGGGGGCAGCTCAGTTGTCGGCGATCCAGACGGAGCTGAACCAGGTGGCCCCGGTCGTGGCGCAGCGCAGCGCCACGCCTTCCGGTGAAGTTCGATCGCACACGCCTCTCACCGAAGTGTCGAATGCGTTGTCCCACGCGGTGTGATCGAGGAACACGTATGTGTATGCGTCACTGATCTGGCGGCTGACCTCTTGCCACAGCAAAATCCGTTCGGCGGGATCGGCCGTTGCTTGCGCCTGCGCAATGAGTGCGTCTCGCTCGTCAGTGCAGTACCGGGCGAAGTTGAGCGAGATTGCGTCGATGGTGCGGCAGATGAGGAACAGACGGTCGAGCGATGGTTCAACAGCACCGAATTGGCGCCACAGTGCTGCCTGGTACTGGCCGAGGGCGATCTCTTGGATATGGGTGTCTTGGACCAGTTCATCGAACGAAACGTTGAAGCTGTTACCCCACCCTTGGTCGAGCAGCTCGGCAGTTCGGGTG
>CAXMZV010000367.1:0-4867 GCA_964199985.1 Candidatus Ilumatobacter isfjordensis
GCGAACGATCGTGGCTACGAGTGTCTGACGGTCGTTGACGCCTGCGCGGACATCGATCCCGGCTGCCGTGGCGCGGCGATCTCGACGATCGAGATGTCCGGCGGCATCTTCGGCGCGGTCGGCGCCACCGCCGACGTCGTCAGCGCCATTCAATCCACCAACTCGGAGGCCCCTTCATGACCATCACCACGTTCCCACCGGTCGCGGCCGACCCGTACGCCTGGCCGTACGACGGATCGATCGACGTTTCCAAGACAGCGCTCGTGAACATCGACTGGCAGACCGACTTCTGTGGCCCCGGCGGGTACGTCGATGCGATGGGGTACGACCTGGCGCTCACGAGATCCGGCCTCGAGCCCACCATGAGGGTCCTGGCCGGAGCGCGCGACGTGGGTATGCACGTCATCCACACGAGAGAGGGTCATGCTCCCGACCTCTCCGACCTGCCGGCGAACAAGCGGTGGCGATCACAACAGATCGGCGCCGGAATCGGCGATGTCGGTCCGTGTGGGCGAATTCTCGTTCGCGGCGAACCTGGCTGGGACATCGTGCCCGAGTGTATCCGATCGAGGGTGAACCGATCATCGACAAGCCGGGCAAGGGCAGCTTCTACGCAACCGATTTCGATTTGATCCTGCGCACGAAGGGAATCACCCATCTGATCTTCACCGGAATCACGACCGACGTGTGTGTACACACGACGATGCGCGACGCCAACGACCGTGGGTACGAGTGTTTGCTGCTCGAAGACTGCACCGGGGCGACCGACCACGGCAACTACCTCGCCGCGCTGCACATGATCAAGATGCAAGGTGGCGTGTTCGGCGCGGTTGCGACATCGGCGAGCCTGCTCGCGTCGTTGGGGGTCGGGTGAACGCGCGGGAAGCAGTCGAACGGTTCCTCGCGGCCGTCGACGAACTCGACGATCCAGCGATCTTCATCACCATCGGTTCCGACGAGCAGTTGTTCGCGTGGGCCGACGAGATCGATGGGCGGTTGGAACACGACGCGCCGCTGCGCGGGCTGGTGTTCGCCGTGAAGGACAACATCGACGTCGTCTCCATGCCGACGACGGCCGGTTGCCCCGCGTACGCGTATGTTCCGACAAACTCGGCGCCCGTCGTGCACCGACTGCTCGAGGTCGGTGCCATTCCTGTCGCCAAGACGAATCTCGATCAGTTCGCAACCGGGCTCGTCGGGACGCGGTCACCGTACGGCACGCCCCGCCATCCCGTCGATCCGCTGCATGTGCCGGGCGGGTCGAGTTCCGGATCGGCGGTCGCTGTCGCCCGCGATCTGGTCGATTTCGCCCTCGGCACCGACACCGCCGGCTCCGGCCGTGTCCCCGCAGGTTTCTGCGGCGTGATCGGCACCAAGCCAACGGTTGGTCGGCTGCCGACGCTCGGCGTCGTGCCGGCGGTGCGAAGTCTCGATTGCGTCTCGATCTTCAGCAGGGACCTCGACGTCGCTGCCGACGTGCTCAACCGCACGTCCGGATTCCTGGCGGCGGACCCTTTCAGTCGCAAGCCGCCAACGCTCGATCCGGATGTGCCGAGTTCGCCGACGTTCGGCGTGCTCAACCGTGCGAGCCTCGGCCAATTCGGAGCCGACGACGCGACGATCGACGCCTATCTTGCGGCGCTCGGCCGGCTCTCGCCGGAGCAGCTCGTCGAGGTTGACTTCGGACCGTTCGCGGCGGCGGGGGATCTGCTTTACGACGGCCCTTGGGTGGCGGAGCGCACAAGCGTCGTCGGTGACTTCATTGCTGCCAATCCGCATGCGGTAGATCCCACCGTTGCGTCGATCGTTCGGGGTGGCGTCGCGCACTCGGCGGTCGATGCCTATCAGGCCGGTTACCGACTTGCCGAGCTCCGTCGGGAGGTCGAGGCGGTCTTCGACGGTGTCGACGTGATCGTGTTGCCGACAACGCCCCACGGTGCGACCCTCGACGACGTCGAGAGAGACCCGGTCGGCGTCAACGCTCGCCTTGGTCGGTTCACCACGTTTGCGAACCTGCTCGACCTCGCCGCGTTGTCGATCCCGATGCCATCGAGCATCTCGCTGCCGTTCGGGATCACGCTATACGGGGTGGCGTGGAGCGAGTCGCTGCTCTTCGGCGTCGCGTCGGCGCTTTTCGACGAAGACCCTGTGGTCATGCCGGCGTCGGTGAACGACGACAATGGTCGCATTCGCCTGGCGGTGGCTGGGGCACATCTCAAGGGCCAGCCGCTCGAATATCAGCTCACCGACCTCGGCGCGGCGTGGGAGGGTTCGACCTCCACCGCATCGAGCTACCGGCTGTATGCCCTTCCCGGTGGGCCGCCCGAAAAGCCGGGGCTCGTGTTTGATGCCGACGGCACCTCGATCGAGGTCGACGTGTGGGCGTTGTCCCCGGAGGCACTCGGTACATTCCTGTCGATCGTGCCACCACCGCTCGCCCTCGGAACGGTCACGCTCTCCGATGGATCGGATGTCACGGGGTTCGTCTGCGAACCGCGTGCGCTCGATGGTGCCGTCGAGGTGACCCACTTCGGCGGCTGGCGTTCGTACGTGGGTGAGGTCCTCGCTCGCGACATCAGATAGGACGAGCGCGACCGTCTCGCGCCGGCCGGCGGACTGCTCTGCGAGGGCTGAGACTCCGGCAACAGCATCTTGGGAGTGAGATCGATTCCAACCGCCCGGAAACAGCGCTCCGCAAGGAACGACGCGACCTGCCCCGGGCCACAGCCAAGGTCGAGGACCAGCGCGGACGACGGGAGCAGGTCGACCGCGTCTTGGAGCACCGCGTGTCGCGGAGATTGTGTTCGAGATCGTCGCCGAATCGACCTGCGTAACCATCGGCGATGTTCTCATAAACATGCCGAACGGCGCTGGCATCGAAGCCCATTCCAAATGGTCTCACGCCGTCAGCTTGTGATTCGTGGCAGTTTGAGCGCCCCTGACCCGATCGGCGTTCGACTCTGACCTCGCAGCGGTGAACGCTCACCCAGCCGGAGAGTCTCAGTCGAAGCCGCCATGTCGGTGCCCCAGAAACAACCGCCGACTGAAGCGACTGCAGTCGTCCCGGTCCGGAGGACACCGTGATGTGAGCTCGGTCAGCCGGGCACAACCATCCGGCCCCTCACACTTCGCCGACCAGAATCACCTCCGGGGGAACACGAGGAGCGCCACAGATCTACCCTATGCAGTGCTCGATAATCGCCACGCCGCGAGGGCCACCTGGCCGCCCATAGCCGGCACGATGATCGCCTCGGGGCGACGTCAGCGAGTCGCGCGTTATCGCTCGGGTGATCGCTCGCAGTCGTGCCGTACCTGAGTGGTCTGGCGAGAGTGGTCGTGGTGGCGATATGCGCTGTGAGTGGTGAAGAATCCGACCGGCATCGGCGCGCAACGTCTTCTCGGCCGGAGCAGACCTCAGCGTTCCCGTCGGGTCGGGCCCATCATCTACGTTTGGAAAGATGAGCGCCGAGGAAGCACTCGACCGTGTCTACGCCGCGTCGTCGGATCCCGAAACCCAGCAAAAACTGTACGACGGGTGGGCGACGTCGTACGACCATGACCTGGAAGTGAGTGGCTACGCGACGCCTGGACGGATCGCGGAGATGCTCGACGATCACCTCAAGGACTGTGATGCGCCGATCCTCGACTTCGGATGCGGCTCCGGGATGTCCGGCCGTGCGCTCGCAGGCGCCGGATTCACAACGATCGACGGGGCCGACTTGTCACGCGGGATGCTGGAGCAAGCAGACCGTTCGGGTGTCTATCGACGGTTGTGGCAGCTGACGGCGGGCGAACTCGATGTCACGCCGGGTGCCTATCGCGCGGTCGTCGCGTGCGGTGTGATCAGCGTTGCCGCCGCCCCAGCAGACACTTTGACGCTCATCGCATCTGCCGTCGGACCCGGCGACGTGTTGGTCTTCTCGTACAACGACCACACGCTCGCCGCCGCCAACTACATGTCGACGCTTGCGGCGCTGCTCGACTCCGACTTCGAGCAGTTGGCCGCCGAGAGCGGCGTACACATCGCGTCTCGAGGGTCTGAATCAACCGTCTACGTGCTTCGCCGCAGCGGTTGACGGCGCCCGGTCCCGTCCTCCAGCGGACCAAACGCGGTCGCGCGTCAAGAGCACCTGCCACCGTGTCACAGAATCGATCGGCGACCCGTCCTATCTGGAGCCCTCGCAGTCGTGCCGTTCCTGAGCGCTCCGAGCTGTCGTGTGATGATGTCGATATGCGTGCTTCGCAGCCATCGGCTGACGATCCGTCTCCGGCCGAGGTCTGCAGGCTCTACGAGTCCGGCGTGGCCGCTGTGGTCCAGCGAGCGCGATCGTGGACGACCGACGACTGGACGCAGCCCGCCTGCGGCGACTGGGACCGAGCCGACACCACTCGCCATCTCTGCGCCGTGACCGCTTGGTATCACTCATGGCTCGACCGCGCGCTCGCCGGTGACGCATCCCCTGCCTTCCACCCCGACGAGTTCGTGACGAGGAATCAGACCGGAGTCGACGACCGGCAAGGCCTGACCGGCCCTGGAGCGGTCGCCGAGTTCCAACGTGAGGCGTTGTCCTATCTGGGTCGAGCGAAGCAGAACTGGAACCTCGCATACGGGTTCCCGCTCGGCACCATCACGGTCGGACTCCACACGGGCGTCGCCGCAACTGAGTGGCATCTCCACGCCTGGGATCTCACCTCGACCGATCCCGAACCACACTCCCCCAAGGATTCCGCTGCGTTGTTTCGCGCCGCAGGTGCGGCAGTGGCCGAAGCCGAAGGCGGAGTCCGGGATCACCTCACCGCGCTACTCGTTCCGATCGCCGCACGACGATCCCCTGGCAATCGATGCTCAAGCGCTCAGACCGCCACC
>CAXMZV010000368.1:0-4864 GCA_964199985.1 Candidatus Ilumatobacter isfjordensis
CCCAATCCGAGCAGATCGATCGGCAGGATTCGAATGCCGAAGTCGTCGACGGGGTCGGCCGTGCCGTACCGATCCGACACCATCCACATGCCGCTGACGTAGGCAAACCACGCCGCGCACAACACCACGGCCAGGACACCGATCGGCGTGTCGGATCCGCCGGTCTCGCCGAAGACGCTGAGCACGATGATCGACAGCACCTGCGCAGCGAACCAGGCACCGATGAACGCGAACACGGCGGTCTTGGCGTCGATGGGCGACAGCGACTCGGACGGCCGGATCGCACTGCGCACACCGAAACCCCGCGCAGAAGGCTTCGTCGGTCCAGTCATCGCCGAAACGCTAACTGCCAAGCAGCACCGATCAGACCGCAGTGACGAACGCTTTGTGTGAGCACGAGGTTCGTCCGACAGACCATGTCCTCACACGGAAACGAGAGCGGTGGGGCTGACGCCGGGATCGGCGAAGCTGGCCGCGGTCAGGAAGCGACGAGGTCGAGGTGGCGTGAGGGCCGCCGGTCGTCGAGGTGCCATCCGGACGGAACCGACAGGCGTTCGGCGTGGCGGGCACACATGTCGTACGTGTGCGGGTCGCGCTCTGCAGCCAGCGCCTCGAGCCAAGCGTGGGATTGCCCATAGTCGTACGTGAGCGTCACTTCGGCACGCTCGGAACAGCCGGTGCGAGTGCACTGCCGATCGGACATCACGGCGACGGCCGGACGAACGTGTTCACCGGTGTAGTGATTGGTGAGTTTGCGAGCCCCAACTGCTGCACGTGATGTCATGAGAAAATCGTAGAACGCGTCGCTCGTTCAGTGGTGGATGGTCACCCATCGCGCGAAGCCTCGCGCGTCTCGCGCGCCCAACCCGCAGCGCTGCTCATCGGTTCTGTGCAGGAAAATCGTCGCTGAGCGATGATCCTGCTGCATTTTTCGGATGAGGGGTGGGCGCGGACGGGAGGACGTCTTTCGTGAACCTTTCGCGCTGGTGTGGTTCCTGTCGCACGGCACGATCTGGCATGGCCGCTGTCCCGCCGTATCATGGGGCGATGAGCAACCTGCCCCCTCCTCCGCCTCCGCCGCCTCCTGGTCGCGGCCGCGGTCAGCAGAAGAGCAACAAGAACGCCAACTCAAAGAAGTCGCCGAACAACAACCCCGGCAACGATCTGAATCCGGACGGCTCCGCCCCGAAGGGCCCGGGTTCGTGGCCGAAGTGGACGATCTGGGCCATGATCGGCGTGCTGGCTGCAGTCATCCTCGTGCCGACGTTGTGGCCCACCGACAACGGCGAATCGCTCGAATACTCCGAGTGGCGTGAGCAAGTCATCGACGGCAACATCGCCACCGCCGAGATCAACACCGGGAGCGGCAAGATCAGCGGCGAGTTCACCAACGAGGACAAGTACAACACCTCCGGTGGCGGCGAACGCGGCGTGTCAGAGGCCGATGAAGCACTGATGCTCGAAAACAACGTCAAGTTCAAGTTCATCCCGCCGAGCAACAACTGGCTCCTCGGTCTGCTCTCGATCATGCTCCCACTGGGCCTCATCGTGCTGTTCTTCGTGTGGATGCAGCGCCGCGCCCAAGGCCAGATGGGCGGCGTCATGTCGATCGGCAAGAGCAAGGCCAAGGCCTACGACGCCAGCCGCCCATCGACCACGTTCGACGACATCGCCGGATACGCCGGCGTGAAGCAGGAGATCACCGAAGTGGTCGACTTCCTGCGGATGCCCGAGCGCTTCCACGAGATCGGTGCACGCGTACCGAAGGGGATACTGCTCGTCGGTCCTCCCGGCACCGGCAAGACCCTGTTCGCCAGAGCTGTTGCCGGAGAAGCGGGCGTCGGCTTCCTCAGCGTCACCGGCTCCGACTTCATGGAGATGTTCGTCGGTGTCGGCGCCAGCCGCGTCCGCGACCTCTTCCAGCAAGCCAAGCGCATGGGCAAGGCAATCATCTTTGTCGATGAGATCGATTCGATTGGCCGCAAGCGCGGCGCCGGGATGGGCGGCGGTCACGATGAACGTGAGCAGACACTCAACCAGATGCTCGCCGAGATGGATGGCTTCGAAGCGACGGAGGGCATTGTCATCCTGGCGGCCACCAACCGCCCCGACGTCCTCGACCCGGCACTTCTTCGCCCGGGTCGATTCGACCGTCAGATCATCGTCCCGCTTCCTGAGTTCACCGAACGCCGGGCCATCCTCGAGGTGCACAGCCGCGACAAGCAGATGGGCCCGGACGTCGACATGGACACGATGGCCCAGGCGACGCCCGGCATGTCGGGCGCCGACCTCGCCAACCTCGTCAACGAAGCTGCGCTCGTCGCCGTTCGTCGCAACAGCAAGCAGATCGAGCGGATCGACTTCGAGAACGCCCGGGACCGTGTCATGCTCGGCGCCCGCCGTGAGTCGATGATCCTCAGCGCCGAGGAGAAGAAGGCCACGGCGTTCCACGAAGGTGGTCATGCGCTGCTTGCCACCGTGCTCCCCCATGGCGACCCGCTCCACAAGGTCACGATCCTGCCTCGCGGCATGGCCCTCGGTGTCACCTGGTCGCTGCCGCAAGAGCGTCACACGTACTCCAAGGAATACTTCGAAGACACGATCTGCAAGGCAATGGGTGGACGAGTCGCAGAGATGATCGTGTTCGGTCACCTCAACTCCGGCGCGGCCAACGACCTCGAGCAGGCCACTGGTATCGCTCGCCGAATGGTCCGCGAGTGGGGCATGAGCGATCGTGTCGGCCCGCAGGCCTGGAGCAGTCAACAGGCCACGTTCTTGGGCGACGACCTCATGTCGACGGGCCGCGAGTACTCCGACGACACGGCCAAGTTGATCGACGAAGAAGTCGGTCGCATCCTGACCGACCAGGAGACCCGCGCAACCGAAGTCATTCGCCAGCATGCCAAGGGCCTCGAGCTCATTGCCGAAGCACTGCTCGAGCACGAAACGATCGACGGTCCCGAGGTCGCCCGGCTCATTCAGCAGGGTCTCCCCGACAAAGCCCGCGTCCGCTAACGCTGGTGCGCCTTGCGGCGCTCAGAAGGGCGGAGTTCGCGTCCTCGTTGCCTAGTGGCCTGGTGCTGACCCAGGTTCGCGGGCTTCGGCGACCGCTGCCCACATGTCGGTCGCGTTGACCGGGCCGAGGAAGTGTTTGCGGGTGACACCTTGGGCATCGCTGACGACGAGCGTCGGCACGGCATCGATCTTGTACTTCTCGTGCAACGCTCGTGACTCGCCGTAGTCCACGACCGCCACAGCCACCTCACCAGATTCGAGGATTGCGGCCCGTTCTGCCACGCCCGCACACACGTCGCACGTCGCCGAACTGAAGACGGCGACCAGCCACGGGGCGTCCGGACGCACGAAGTCGGTGCGGTCGAGTTGTTGCGGCACGTTGTACTCGCGTTGTGTGGGGGCGTCCGCGGTCCGACGTTGCCGACTGACCAGTGCAACGGCACCGACGACGGCGATGATCACTGCGGCGATGATAAGACGTTCCATCGGGGCCCCAGGCTAGGTGAGGGCGAGGCCGTTTCGATTCGCATCGAACCCTGCCGATCACGCCACGCGGCTCCTGCTCGACCCGGACGGGAACGTGATCGCAACCACGAGCGCGCTCAGTGCGTAGCACCCGCTGACGAACCACCACGCCAAGTGGTAGTTGGCGACGACCGTGTCGCCGGCGCCTCTCGAGATGATTGCAATCGTGACCGAGATGCCCAAGGCGTAGAACACCTGCTGCGTGGTCCGGATCATCGCATTGGACGTTCCGAACTTCGCGGGTTCGACATCGGCGAGCCCCGCGCTCGCCCAGGTGGCGATCGTGGCGCCAACGCCGATTCCGACGAGCACGGACACGGGCCACAAATCGATTCCACACGGCCGGCTCACCGGCAAGCACGAGGCGATACCCGAGGTAGCCGACGGCACAGCAGAGGCTGCCCCCAGTCAGAATCCACCGATGGCCGATGCGATCAGCCAACCTTCCGGCGAACGGAGAAACAATCGCGGCGATCAGTGGGCTCAACATCAGCGCTGCCCCCGTCGTCGCCAGCGACTGTCCCCAGAGTTCCTGGAGGAGCAACGAGTTGACCAGAAATCCCGAGGTGAATGCCATCGAGTAAAACGCCAGCCCCAAATTCGTGCTCGAGAACGATCGGTGTTTGAACAGGTCAAGCTCGATCAGAGGTTCGTCGTGATGAGCAGAACGCCGAACCAACGCGGCGATCAGGGCGAGGCCGACGACGAACAACGCCACGATGGTCGGGTCCGTCAGGCCAACCGACTCGGACTGCACGATCGCGAACATGACCATGGCGACACCGGCGGTTCCCATCGGGACGCCGAGCAGGTCGACACGTCCGGTTGCTGCCGGGTCCTTGGACTCGGTCAGCAGCTTCGGCGCAATCGCCAGCACGATGAGGCAGAGTGGACGTTGATGAGAAAGATCCCACGCCAGGACCACGCGTCGGTGATGAACGCGCCGAGCGCCGGTCCAGCAACTGCGCCCAACGCGCCCGTGGCTCCAGTGATTCCAATGACCGTCGACCGCTTGTGCGCCGGAAACGCAGGGAGCACCACCGCGATTGCCGTCGGCGAAATGATCGCACCACCGACGCCCTGCGCGACGCGCGCTGCAATCAGCATCCCCGCGCTCGGGGCCAGGCCCGACAGCATCGACCCCAACATGAAAATGGCGACCCCGGGCAGGAAGAGCTTCTTCCGCCCGATGCTGTTGGCGTAGCGACCGGCCACCATGAGCAACGACGCGACGGTGATGTTGTACCCGGAGATCACCCATCCCAACGTCGCGTCCGACACCTCGAAGTCGTCACGAATGGATGGGAACGCAACCTTGACGGCC
>CAXMZV010000369.1:0-4852 GCA_964199985.1 Candidatus Ilumatobacter isfjordensis
GTTGTTGCGTCAGAACGCCAACGGGTCGATCAGTCGGATGGTTGTCACGGGCCGCGTGCTCTACGGCGAACGCGTCCGCGAGGCGCTCATGCGGCATTGCGAGAAGGACCTCGGCCCGATGGCGTTTCCGCGTGTGCCTGCGAATCCCACGCCTTTCACCGTGGCGGAGTACTTCCCCGACCCGTCGAAGTCGGGATTCCACGATCCGCGCCACCATGCGGTCAGCCTGGCCTACGTCGTCCCCGTCGAAGGCGAGTGTGAACCGACCCAGGAGGCGCTCGACCTGCGATGGTTCAGTCCCGAAGAGGCGGTGAGTGACGATGTCGTGCTTGAGATGATGAGCGGACACGACCGCCTCATCCGGCTCGCGCTCGCGCACACCGGCAAGCTGCCGTGAGCACTCCGCAGCAAATTTCCTGACATTCCGTACGAATCGACTGACGTGCAAGTCACATTGACGTAATCTGCAACTTGATATGCCAGAGGGAGACGGAGTGCACCGGGCCGCCAGCGCGCTGCGTACTGCGCTTGCTGGCAAGCCCATGTCCCGATTCGATGCTGCATGCCTCGAGGGCCCGACGCCGCGTGCGGGTCGCGTCGTGGAGCGTGTCGAGAACCGCGGCAAGCACATCGAGATCGTGTGGGACGACAACATGGTCTTGCACACCAACCTTCGGCTGAGCGGCTCGTGGCACGTGTACCGCCACGGCGAGCCGTGGCGCAAGCCGTACCAGCAGATGCGCGTCGCGATCGAGGTGGCCGACTGGGTGGCGGTGTGCTTCAACGCTCCGGTCACCGAGACGTATCGCATTCCCGACAAGCGTCGCCATCCGGGCATGGGCCGGCTCGGACCAGATCTGTGTCAGTCCAAGACCGATCCGAGCACGGTCGTCAACCTCCTCCTGTC
Source organism: Candidatus Ilumatobacter isfjordensis (assembly GCA_964199985.1). GTDB lineage: Bacteria > Actinomycetota > Acidimicrobiia > Acidimicrobiales > Ilumatobacteraceae > Ilumatobacter_A > Ilumatobacter_A isfjordensis. The sequence goes on from CAXMZV010000369.1 coordinate 908, forward strand.
CCACGAGGACGGCGCTGCGCGACTTGGCGAGGTCTTGCTCGATCAGCGGGTGGTCCGTGGCCTCGGCAACGTGTACCGATGCGAAGCGCTCTGGGCGACCGAGCTGAGTCCGTTTGCTCGCATCGACGCTCTGACCGAACACGATGCGATCCGTGTCGTCAACGCGGCCGCCGCCATGCTCCGGGCCAACATGCAGCAGGCTGAGCGCGCCGCCAGTGTGGCGGAAAAGGGCGGCCTCGCCGTGTACGGCCGCAACGGCCAGCGCTGTCGGCGGTGTGGCGAGACGATCGATTGTCGGCCGCTCGGCCAACACGGGCGGATGTTGTACTGGTGCCGTGGCTGCCAGCAGCATCTCGATCCGCATCACAGGATGAAGGCCGACGACACGCCGATGGATCCGCATCCGGCGGCGCAGGCATACCTCGCTGGCCTGCCCTGGAATCGCGACGTCAGCTGATTCTCTGTCGTTTGCGGAGCCTGCGGTCAGCCTCGACCGAGGATTCGTTCGACGGCGATCTCGATCACGGTGCGATCCTCACGTTCCTTGGGCTGCTGATATCGGGCGGCGTAGCCGTCGACGCCGGGCTGCACGCCGATCGGATCAGCGATGAGGCGGACCGGGCCTTCGAGACTGAGCCACCGTCCTCCGTCGACCTGGCACACCGCGGCACGCTGCCCGGCGGCCTGCATCCGTTCCGCGTTCAGTGATTTCTGTGACGCACCCCAGGTGATCACCCGGGCGACCTGCGCCTCGACGTCGTAGCTGAAACCCACGGCCACCACATGCGGCGACCCATCCACCCGCAACGTCGTCAACGTCGCCAAGTGCCGCTCCCGCAAGAACGTGAGTACCGAGTCGTCGAGATCATGAACGTCGAGAGCCATGCGGGCAATTGTGCCGGGTCGCAGGTGTCATCCGGGGGGAGCTGACACCCACGACTCACGGTCACTCCGTCGCTATCGCTTCGAGGACGTCCATGTTGCTCGCCTTGAAGGACGGGTAGAGGGCCGCGATCAGGCCGGCGAGGATCGCGAACACCATCACGACGACGATGATCATCGGGCTGAAGGCGAGCTTGTTGACGATGTCGTCGGGCACGGCCAGCGAGGCAACGATGCCGAGGAACGTGCCGAGCACGATCCCGACGAGTGCACCGAACGTCGACACGATGACTGCTTCCCAGCGCACCGATCGGCGGAGCTGTCGGCGGTTCATGCCGACGGCTCGAAGCAACCCGATCTCGCGTGTCCGTTCGAACACGCCCAGCGCCAGTGTGATGGCGATGCCGAGGACGGCGATCACGATCGACAGCATCAGCAGGATCGTGATCGTGAGCAAGAGCTGGTTGATCTGGTCTTCCTGGCTCTGGCGGAACTCCGCGTTGGTCTGCACGTCGGCCTGCGGGAAATCCTCCGTGGCAACGGCGACGGCCAGGTCGCCCGCTTCGGCAGTGACGCCATCGGCGAGCTTGCCGATGATGAAGAAGTCGCGTGCGGGTGCATCGCTGACCGATTCGAGTGTGTCGAGGCTGATCAGCCAGTTGCCAAATGTGGCATCGCCATAGACGCCCGCAACGGTGAGGGTGCCTTCGGTGCCGTTCTGCCACAGCACGTCGATGGTGTCACCGACGTCCTTGTCGAGGTCACCTGCGGGGTCAGTGTGGATGAGGACCTCGTTGGGTCCGAGTCCAGCGATCTCACCAGACTGCAGGTCGGGATTGACCAGCTTCTCGAATGCATCGGGGTTGATGGCTCCGAAGCCCTTCGTATCGCCGTCGACCTGGCCGCCGATGCCGCGCACCGGAGTGACCGCTTCGAGCTCAGGCAGTGCCGCGAGGCTCTCGGCCACCGCCGGTGAGAGCCCGAAGAAGTTCGGGTCCGTGACGATGTAGTCCGCGGTGATGGCATTGTCGAGGATGTCGGTGAACGTCGCCCGCAGCGACGATGCAAACACTGCGGCTGCGCTGACGAGGGCGACCCCGATCATCAATGCTGAGGCGCTGGATGATGTGCGACGCGGGGCACGAGCGACGTTGTCGCGAGCCAGTACGCCGGGCACTTTGAACAGCTTGGCGATCGGCCAGCCAATCGCCTTCGTGACAGGTGCGGCGATGGTCGACGACACGCTGGCGACGCCAAGAAACAGCGCCAGTGCGCCGATGCCTGCCAGCGCTGCCCACGACACAGTTGGGCCTGGCTGGACGAAGAGCCCGACGATGAGCATCACGGCACCGAGGGCCGTGACGATGGCGCCGATGATCAGCTGCTGCTTCTTGAGTGCCTCGAATCCGAGTTCCGGACGCATCGCGGCGACTGGTGGAATCGTGGACGCCCGGCGGGCGGGGACGAAGACCGAGAGCAGCGTGACACCGAGGCCGACCACGGCGGCAGCGATGAACGTGCGCGGCTTCAGAATCGTTTCCGTGTCCGGGAAGCCGGCGCCTGCCTGGTTGAACAGGAAGACGATCAGCTTCGAGACGCCGATGCCACCGAAGATGCCCAGCACCGTCGCAACCAATCCAAGGACGAACGCCTCGGAGACGATCATTCGGCGGACCTGCTTGCCGGAAGCGCCGACGGCACGCAGCAATGCGAGCTCGCGCAGGCGCTGACCGATGGTGATCTGGAAGATGTTGTTGATGATGAACGCACTGATGAAGGCGGTGATGAAGGCGAAGATCAGCAGTCCGGTGCCGAACACGCTGATGAAGCCGTCGACATCGCTCTGGCCCTCCTCGGCGAGTTGTTCGCCGGTGATGACTTCAGTGCGTTCAGGAAGAATGTCTTCGATCGCTGCCTGCACAGCAACGGTGTCGGCGCTGTCGGCCAACCCGATGTCGATGGCGTCGACCTTGCCTTCCGAGCCGAACTTGTCGATCGCAGTCGGTATGTCGAGTGCCACGACGGAGGCACCGAGGAACCCGTCCGAGTCGACTGCGCCGATGGTGCCGACCAGCTCGCCCGAGTGCGTGCCGGTGTCGGTCAGGTAGGTGACGGTGTCGCCGACCTCGTATCCGACGTGATCCGTGGTCGCCTTGTCGACGACGAGCTCGGTTGGGCCCATCGGAGCACGCCCGTCCTTGAGCGTGACGCCCTGCAAGCCAGCATCGCCGATGTAGGAGAACCCGAGTGCGGGTCCGCCGGTGGTGGTGACGAGATCGCCATCCTCGTCGAGGAGTTGGGCGAATCGGCTCAATCCGGGTTCGACCACGTCGATGCCGTCGATGGCGGCCAGTGCATCGGCGATCGAGGCATCGATCGGGTCGCGCTCGCTGTCGCCTTCGAACGCTTCGGCGCTGCGCACCTCGAGGTCGACATCGGTGACGAGTTCATTGAACAGGCCACCGAAGGTGGAGCGAAGGCTGTCGGCGAGCACGAATGAGCCAACGACGAATGACACGCCGGCGGTGACGGTGAAGGCGATGGCGATGGTGCGCCCGAGTCGGGCCCTGATGCTCTTGCGCGCGAGCAGCGCTGTGGATCGGAAACTCATGTCAGCTGTCGTGGTGCTTCATGTGATCGATGATCTGATCGGCGGTCGGGTCCGTGAGGTCGCCGACGATCTTGCCGTCGCCGACGAACACCACTCGGTCGGCGTATGACGCAGCGCCTGGGTCGTGGGTGACCATGACGATGGTTTGGCCGAATTCACGGACGGCGCGGCGCATGAAGTCGAGGATCTCGGCGCCGGTCTCGGAATCGAGGTTGCCGGTCGGCTCATCGGCGAAGATGATCTTCGGCCGGGATGCGAGCGCACGCGCAACGGCGACGCGCTGCTGCTGGCCGCCAGACAGCTCGCTGGGGCGATGCTTGAGCCGGCCGTCGAGCTTCACCGCGGACACCACCTGATCGATCCAGGCCGCATCACCGATTTCGCCACCGAGCATCATTGGGAGCTTGATGTTCTCCTCCGCTGTGAGCGTCGGGATGAGGTTGAACGCCTGA
>CAXMZV010000370.1:0-4851 GCA_964199985.1 Candidatus Ilumatobacter isfjordensis
CATTCGGTCGATCGACGCAACGGCCGCCAACGCTGTGGATGGCGTGCGCGGCGTGTTCACCGCGGCCGACATTCCCGCCGCGCGCCGCGTCGGGATCATTCACAAGGACTGGCCGGTGATGATTCCGGAGGGCGGACGCACCTCGTACCTCGGTGATGTGCTCGCTGTGGTGGTTGCCGAGACGCGCCAAATCGCGCGTGCTGCCGCCGAACTCGTCGTCGTTGACTACGACGTCCACGAGCCGATGGTCGACCCGGTTCGCGTGATCCACTCCGACGAACCGGCTGTATGGGAACTCGACGGCAACGTGCTGTCCACGTCGACCTACAGCCGTGGGGACGTCGATACAGCTCTCGCCGACTCCGCGTTCACGGTGTCGGAGACGTTCCAGACGCAACGCATCGAGCATGCGTTCCTCGAGCCTGAGTCGACGCTCGCCGTCCCATCAGGCGACGGTGACGATCGCTCGTTGTACGTGTACTCCGGTGGCCAGGGCATCTGGGACGATCGCAACGACATCGCGGCCATGCTCGGGATCTCGGAACAGCGCATCACGACCGAACTGGTGTCGAACGGTGGCGCATTCGGCGGCAAAGAAGACATGTCGAACCAGGCGCACACGGCGCTGTCGGCCTGGCACACCGGAAATCCCGTGAAGATCACGCTGTCGCGCGAAGAGTCGCTGCTGATGCACCCCAAGCGGCACCCGATCCGCATGGAGTACCGCGCCGGCTGCGACGCCGACGGCAAGCTCACAGCGATCAAGGCGCGGATGATCGGTGACTCGGGGCCCTACGCCTCGGTCGGCATGAAGGTGCTCGAACGAGCAGCCGGTCATGCCACCGGCCCGTACGTTGTCGGGAGCGTCGACGTCGAGGCGATTGCTGCGCGCACCAACAACTCGGTCTGCGGTGCGTTCCGTGGCTTCGGAGCCAATCAGGCACAATTCGCGATGGAAGGGGTGCTCGACCGACTGGCCGAGCAGGTCGGGATCACCGGCTGGGAGATCCGCGACCGCAACGTCGTCACGCCCGGTGTCACGTGGGGCCCGGGCCAAGTCATGGATGACGGTTGCAAGGGTGCACGTGAATGCCTCGATGCCGTCAAGCCGGCGTACGACGCGGCGATGGCTGCAGGCAAGCCAGTGGGTCTTGGCCTCGGGCTGAAGAACTCCGGCTTGGGCAACGGCTTCAAGGAAATCGCCAAGGCGGTCGTGCACTTCCGTGAGTCTGTCGACGGTGAGCCAGGCAAGGTCGAAGTGCGGCACTGCTGGACCGAGATGGGACAGCGCGTGCATACGGTGGCCCTCCAGGTCGCGGTCGAAGAACTCGGGATCGAGGCCGAACGGATCGAAGTCATCGTCGACTCGACGCGTGAACTCGGGGCTGGACAGACGACGGGCAGTCGTGGCACGCTGATGGGCGCAGGCTCGGTCAAGGCCGCCTGCGAAGCGGCGATCGTCGGAGGCTGTGAGATCGGCGTCGACTACGAGGGCGAATACCGAGTCGACTGGACGCACTCCCTCGGCGAGATCGACGCGGCCAAGAAGGCCGGCGCGGCCATCGACAACCCGATCATCCACTCGACGTTCGGGTACGCGGCGCAGGTTGTCGTGCTCGCCGAGGACGGCACGGTCGAGAACGTGGTCGCCGCGCACGACGTCGGCAAGGCGGTCAACCCGATGCTGTGCGAGGGCCAGATCGAAGGTGCGGTGCACATGGGATTGGGTTACGCCTTGAGCGAAGGGTTCCCATGCGACGAGACCGGGCGACCGACCAATGTCACGCTGAAGAGCCTCGACATCATTCGACCGAAGGACATGCCATCGGTCGATGTGATCTTGGTCGAGTCGCCGCAGCCCGATTCGCCGTACGGCATCAAGGGCGTCGGCGAAATCGGCCTGGTGCCCACAGCTGGTGCCGTTGCTGCCGCCCTCCGTCAGCACTCCGGCGACTGGCACAACGAACTCCCCATGATCAACGAGAGCAACCGTGAACGCTCCAGTGCCTGGTCCTGAAGATCGTCGCGTTACATCGGGGCCGGGGCCCGATGTGACAGCAGGGTTGGTGTGTGCGCACCACCACCTCTATTCGAGCCTCGCTCGCGGGATGCCGCCGCCGCCGAAGGATCCGGCGAACTTCCTCGAGATCCTCGAGAACGTGTGGTGGCGTCTCGACACTGCGCTCGACCTGGACATGATCGAGTGGTCGGCCAAGCTCGGCGCACTCGAAGCACTCGAAGCGGGCACGACCGCGATCATCGACCACCACGAGTCACCGAATGCGATCGAGGGCTCGCTGTCGGTCATCGCCGACGCGGTCAACGAGATCGGGGTGAGGATCAACACGACGTACGGCATCACCGATCGTCATGGCGTCGACGGCGCCGCACGAGGGCTCGCCGAGAACGATCGCTATCTGACTGAACTCACCGATGCCAGCAGCGCCACCCATTCAGGAATGCGAGCAGGCCTGGTGGGCGTGCACGCGGCGTTCACGTGCAGCGATGACTCGCTCTCGGCCGCCGCTGAGCTTGCGGCGAAGCACGGTGTTGGCGTGCACATCCACGTTGCTGAGGGGCCGGACGACATCGGTGTCGAGGACCGCATCCGCGACCTCGCCCGCGATGATTGGCTGCTCATCCACGGTGTGCACCTGCCGACCAACCACGGGCTGCGCGGCACCATCGTGCACAATCCGCGATCGAACATGAATAACTCAGTCGGGTACGCCGACCCAGCACGCTTCACGAATCGCATCGCACTCGGCACCGATGGCATCGGCGCTGACATGCTCGCTGAGTTCCAGCTCGCCTACGTCAAGCAGCGCGACCACGACGTCAGCGCAACCCCTGACGTCGCTTGGTCGTGGCTGGCGAACGGGTGGGAACTGTTTCCTGAGGCACGGACGGACAGCGTCACCTGGTCGTACGCGATCATCGAGCCGTGGCACGTCGCGTTCACGCCCACGATCCGCGCCATCGACGTCGACATCAACGGCGAGCCCGCGCTGCGTGATGGCGTCGCGACGCGAGTCGATGCTGACGAAATTCGCGCCAAGGCGGCCGAGCAAGCCGTCCGCCTCCACCGCGCGCTCGAGTCGTAGCGGGCAGTCCGTGCCTGGCAGCAAGTGACGGCATCGCGCCTACGATCTGCATGTGTCTGAACCGCATCCGCTCGTCGTGGCGTTGCAGCCACTCGTCGACGCTGCGGGCGCTGAGACTGTCGGTGCCCCGGACGTGACCGGATCGGACGTGGCCCTGGTCTGGGAAGGTGACACCGTGGCGGGCGTCAGATTGCCACCGATCCATGGCTCACTCGACCGCATCATCGCGGTGGTCGAGGCTGAGCTCGGGGCACCGCTCCCGACGCTGTCGCGGCCCGGCAAGCAGCAGGCGATCCGCCGACTCGACGAGCTCGGTGCGTTCGTGCTGCGTCGAGCAGTCGAAGACGTCGCCGAGGCGATGGGCATGAGCCGGATCACCGTGTACAGCTACTTGAACGCGCTGCATCGCTGAGGCGGACATGCTTGCAACGTCGCTGCTGCCTCGCGAGTACATCGAGTTGCAGTTGCGGTTCGCCACCTGGATCTCGCACGGTCATGCCGCCTCGTTCCCGCAGGCCGTGCTCGTCGCGACCAACCTGCTTCGTCGATTCAGGCTGGGTCACCCCGATGACGCTTCGATCAGTTCTGAGTGGCAGGGCTACGTTGCCGAGCTCTGCGGTTGCACGTCGCTCGACGCGCAGGTGGAGTGGACATCGACCTTCTTCGCCGAGCGCAGGCAGCTGGATGCTCCGCCCCTTGATGCTGCGCGGGATGAACTCGTCAGTGGACCGTTCTCGGCCGAGGTCATCGGCGACGCGCTGCGCTTCCACTTCGTTCCAGAGATCGGCAGTGACGACAGCTCGCTGCACGCGAGCCAGCTCGCACGGCGGCGCGACGAGCTGGGGGTGCTTGTTCGGGAAGTTGCCACCGAGCACCCGGAGGTGCAGCGCGTACGCGGTGGGTCGTGGCTGTACAGCACCGGTGGATATCGGTCGCTGTTCCCGCCCGAACACGTCGCCACCGCGCGGGTGCGGGACGACATCGTCAGGTTCCAAGGGTCGTCGAGCTGGGGGCAGTTCCTCGATCACCGAGGTCGCGTCAAGGTCGACCTCGGTCGTCGCTTCGTCGACGGTCTCGGCGCTGCCGGTCCGACAACGCCGTGGCGGGCGTTCCCACTGCCCTCGCTGTGGGTCGAATCACCCATCGCTGTGTTCATTGACCACTACCGCGCTCAACCCGTCGATGACTGACTCGGCAGCGGGAGTCAATCGGTCAGGCCGGCGTTGCCTCGTCACCACTGGCCGGTGTGACGCGACGTTTCCTGAGTTCAGCTCGAGACCATTGCGCTGATCGATTTACAGTTTGTAAAGTGCGGGGATGACACACGAGGCTCCGCCGCTCACTCCGATGTCGCTGAGCATGCTGCTCGGACGGATTGGCCACGAGTGGCAGACTCGCAAGCGAATCTTCGATTTGCCGACGGCGCGGTTCTGGAAGCCCGACGACAACATCGATCTCTCCTTCGAGTTCCTCGGCCGCCCAGCAGCATCACCGGTCGGTCCCGCCGCAGGCCCGCACAGTCAGATGGCGCAGAACATCGTGTTGGCGTGGCTCGGCGGTTCCCGCTTGTTCGAACTGAAGACCGTGCAGGTGCTCGACGAACTCGAGATCGCCCGTCCGTGCATCGACATGGAGACCATTGGCTACAACATCGAGTGGAGCCAAGAGTTGTTGATCACACAAAGTGTGGAGGAGTACACGAAGGCGTGGATGATCATCGAGATCCTCCGGCAGTGGGAACCGCTGC
>CAXMZV010000371.1:0-4818 GCA_964199985.1 Candidatus Ilumatobacter isfjordensis
CCCAGACAGACCGAAGAGGTCGAGGCCGTTCGGGTCGAGCAGGTCGAACTCGTTCTCGCAGACGCGTCGGCCGATGGCGGCCAGCTCATGGCTGCGAACCGCGCCCGAACGGTGGGCATTGGCCTGAACACGCACATGATCCCCCACTTCCACGTACCGAGCACCTCCCACCAACGCACAGCCTCGGCATCGACGGCACCTCCACCGGCAGCCTCGTACGCCGTGAACAGATCTGCGCGAGTACCAATGCCGCCAACCGGATTCGCCCCGCCAAATCGCCACGCCTTGACGCACAGCCAACCGAGATCTTCCATCGGGTCGCCGACGTGGGCCAACTCCCAATCGATGACCGCGCCGAGTCCTGTGGCGCCGACGATCAGGTTGCCGAGCCGGAAATCGCCGTGCACGAGGCAACGTCGGGCCTCGGCAGGCCGATGCTCAAGCAGCCAGTTGCGGGTCATTTCGAACACCGGGTGCGGCTCGCCGAGCTCTTCGAGCACGGCTGCGTACTGCTCAATCTGATCAGGATCGTCGAGCCCCTCGATGCCGTCGGGGTCGATCGCGTGGATCTTCGCGAGCGCCGCGCCGCACCGGGCAGCGAAGCTGTTTCGGGCGCTCTCGAACTCGTCGTCGCGCTGGATCTTGCGCGCAATGGTCTCGCCGTCGATCGCCTCGACGATCATGAACGCTCCGCCTTCATCGCGCCGGCCTGACGCCACCATGGCGGGGACGGGCACGCCTGCCGCACCGGCCGCCTCGACGACTGCGGCCTCGACCATCATGTCCCGGATGTCGCCGGCACGTTGCAGTTGAACAACCAGCGGCCGGCCATCGGCGGCGAACCGCCAGGTCTCACGGGAGGCTCCACCCGACAAACGCGTGAGGTCGGTGATCGGTGTACCGAGCTCGCTGCTCAGCAACTGACCGAGATCGTCGGACTCGCTCGCCATCGGTGCGAGCCTGGCAGGTCAGCAGCCCACAGCGCGCACCGTGGGGTACGGATTCGTCGGAAGCCCGCCACCTGGACGAATCTCGAAGTGCAAGTGCGGCGTGCTGAACCGGGCGTTGCCGGTGTCGCCGTTGTAGCCGATGATCTCGCCCTGGAACACGGTGCGGCTGGCACCCGCATAGCTGTCGAGGTGGCCGTAGTAGTAACGGTTGCCGTTGTCGCCAACGAGTGACACGGCATTGCCGCCGAGCCGGTTGTTCTTGAACGTGGCATAGCCACTGGTGACGGCATAGATCGGAATGCCGCGCGGCGCAATCATGTCGACGCCTTGATGGCTTCGCCCGCCGGAGCGAGGCGCGCCCCAGGTGTCGGCGAATGCTGAACCTGGCATCGGGCAGATGATGGTGTCGAGATACCCGGCGCCAGTGTCGATCGGGCTGGGGTTACTGCCTCTGCCGCCGGTTCCCGTACGACCGCCGCTCGTCCCGCCTGATGCGCCGTCGTTGGTGGGTGCCGCAGTGGTCGGCGGCGCAGTCTCGGGAGGCGCTGTCGTGGTTGTTTCCGTTGCCACGCCCGTCTCGGCGTCAACGCCAGCGTCATCAGTGGCGAGTTCATCGGGCACCGTGGCGGTCGGCGGGACCAGCGTGGTGGTCGTGGTCGGCAGGCCCACAGCGGGGTCGGGGATGGCGCGAGCTGCTGCTTCGGCTTCGCGACGGGCTTGCTCTTCCAGTTCGACTCGCTCAGCGGCGATCCGTGCGTCGAGGGCCCGCTGTACTGCTTCGTCTTGCAGGCGTTCCTCTTCGAACGCACGAAGACGGACCACTTCGTCCTCGGCCTGCTTCTGCAGTGCGACGAAGACCACCTGCTGGGCCTCGATGTCACGCTTGCGATCGGCGAGTTCGGATTGGTTGGTGACCAGTTGCTTCTGCGCAATGTCGTACGCGTCGAGCGCATCACTGCCCGAGTTGGTCAGCACGTCGACGAACACCTCGGCCTGCACCTGATCTTGGGGTGCCTGGATGCCGGTGAGCAATGGGATGCCGGATGCACCGCTGGAGACGAACCGCGACACAGCAACCGACTCGACGTCGCGACGCAGTCGATCGACCACGGCTTGTAACTGGTCGGTGTCACGTTCGAGCCGTAGGACCTCGTCCTGGAGCACGTCGAGGTCGGATTCAGCCTGGAAGAATGCCTCGGCAGCTTCGTTGGCCTGATTCCGAGCCTCTTGGATCTCGCGCGCTGCACGCTCGCCAGCGGCTTCGTCGGTTTGCGCGATGGCAGCCACGGGAACGATTGAGGCAACACATGCGATGACGATCGCGAGCAGCGCGGCGATCCGTCGGGCTGTCATACGAGACGCGATTGTACTGGACATTGCGGTTTGCTGACGGGCACCCCAACCGAGCAATGTCCGGCGACGGGAGCGGATGTGCGAGGTGGTTGCGGGCATGATGGGTTCCATGGCGGATGTGCACCCGACATCGACGGCATCGTCACGTCCTCCAGCTCTGGAGTTGTGCGATATTCACCTGCATCGGGATGGCACTGATGTCATCGGCAAGATCAACTCAAGAGTTGAGCAAGATCAGCGTTGGGTGATCCTGGGGGCGAACGGGTCGGGCAAGACCAGCCTGATGCGCATCATGGCCCTGTACGACCACCCGACGTCGGGAACCGTCGACGTGCTCGGTGAACGTCTGGGTCGGACCGATGTCCGAACACTACGCCGCAGAGTGGGCTACGCCTCCGCTGCGCTCGCCGAACAGCTGCGACCGCAGCTCTCGGTCATTGATGTGGTGCAGACCGCCAAGTTCGCCGCGCTCGAACCCTGGTGGCATCGCTACGACGACGCAGACGCCGATCGAGCCCGCTTCTGCTTGGAACGGATGGGCGTCGAACGTTTTGCCGACCGGACGTTCGGCACCCTCTCGTCGGGCGAGCAGCAGCGGGTGTTGCTGGCTCGCACCCTGATGAACGACCCGGCTGTCGTGCTGCTCGACGAGCCGTCCGCGCGCCTCGACCTGGGCGGTCGCGAACAGTTGGTCACGACGCTTGGCGAGCTCGCGACCGATGCCTCCGCTCCGCCCCTCGTCATCGTCACGCACCACGTCGACGAGATCCCTGCTGGCATCACGCACGCATTGCTGCTCGCCGGTGGCAACGAGTTGGCGTCTGGGCCCATCGATTCGACGCTGACTGCCGAGTCGCTCAGTGAGTGCTTCGGGCTCCCGCTCGACTTGGATCGGCGAGCCTCGGGCCGGTTCAGCGCGTGGGCTCGTCACTGACGAGGCCGAGCAGGTTTTCGCTCCCCCGCCGGACGGCGTCGTCGAGCACGCGCTGCAAGACCGCACCACTCCACAGACTTCCGCCATAGCGCAGTTCCATCGTCAGGATGGATGTATCGGCGTCCGATTCGGGCTCGCCGTCGACCGTGGCACGCAAGGTCCACGGTGAGTGTTGTCGACCGTCGACTTCGCTGCGCTCGAAGGTCACCCGGTGGGGTTCGTCGTGCTCGGTTCGCACCATGCGCAGCACCTTCGACCGGGCAAAGGGCCCGACCTGGGCGCGAAGCTCAACCTGCCAGGCAGGCAACCCATCGACATCCGCGGCCGGTCCGACGTGGTGTACGAGACGCATCCACTGCGGGTACACGGCCAGGTCCTCGACCCAGGCGAAGAGCCGATCGGGCCCGCACGGGGCAGTCAAGCTGCGGCGGATCTCCATCAGATCACGACTCGGCGATCGGCTCGATCAGGATCGCGGGCGATCGTCGCCGCGAAAGGCACGCGCGAGGAGCGGGCTGCGGGCTGCGAGGAGCCCGTCGAGGTCGTCGCCGTCATCGAACGAGGGCGACCACGATTCGGCCGGATCAATCGGGCTGACGGTGACATCAATCGGGGCGACATCGACGGGGATGGCATCCATCGGGGTGACGTCGACCACCGGTTCAACGTTGGTGTCCGGCGTTGTCGCCGTCTCGACACCGAGTGCGAGTTGTTCGGCGTCAGCAGCCTCGGCTGCATCTGTGCCCGCGGACCGACGCGAGCGCCGGCGGGACGGATCGGCCTCGGGTGGGCGAAAGAGGTGGAGGTCGGGGTCACGAAGATCGTCGAGCGTCCAGCTTCGTGGCACGACCATCGAGTCGGCGTGCCGACGACACAGGACTCCGCCGCTCTCACGTGCTGCATCGTCGAGTTGATCGAGCCAGAACACGAGGTCCTCGGGCCGCATCCCGTACGCAACTGACGCTGTGTCTGAGCATCCGGGGCGCTCGCACAGTCGGTCCATTGAGACCGACACTAGTCCTCCTCGTTCGCCACACGCCGGATCCTCTGACAGCAGTCTCCCCAGGTCACCGCCGGTGGTCGCCACTCCTCGTTTGAGGTAACGCAGATGTAGATCGCGTGTGCAGATGGGTGACCGCAAACGAGCGGAGAAGTATCCCGGCTGGCCGATTGACCGCGCCGGATTGAGTATCCGACGTTCCTACGGTCGTCGACGTGAGCCTCATCATGATCCCCGACCAGAGTCGCTTGCCTGAAAACGATCGAAGCCCCCGGACCGGAATCTCTTCCGAACCAGGGGCTCCACGGGTGGGCGATACAGGCATCGATCCTGTGACCTCCTCGGTGTGAACGAGGCGCTCTACCATCTGAGCTAATCGCCCGTGCGGGTTCCGAAATCTATCAGTGCGTCACGAAAACCACTGATCAATCCGGGAGTTCAACACAGGCCACGCCCATGCCCTGCCGGTCGCGGTGTGGTTCAGTCAAGCCCGGGCACGTGCCGTCGAACGGAACGAACGCACGAACCACGAGATCGAGTTCGCCGGCGCACAAAATCTCGCGTGCGTCGCCGTTCGCCTG
>CAXMZV010000372.1:0-4780 GCA_964199985.1 Candidatus Ilumatobacter isfjordensis
CGTGGCGCACTGGCCGCCGGCAAACTGTCGTCAGCGCCGGGGGAGGGGTCGGTCGCCTCCGACGTGTCTGCTACGTCCGGCGCGGCGTCTTCATCGTCGTCTGCTCCCACCAGGACTGCGCCGATGGCCATCGCCATCGCCAGCGTGCCGCCGGCGAGCCACAGACCACGGCGGCGGCCAGCGTTGGTCGGAGCGGGCCTGGGTCGGGGATCCCTCGCAGCGAGGCCGCTCGTCTCGGACCGGGAAGCGCCCGACACATCTGGTGTCGCCTCGTTGATCGACGTGAACCTGAACTCCATGTCCGGGCGCTGCGACAGCGGCGCCTGAGCCATTGCGCCACCAGGCGCCCACGGATCAACGTCGTCGTCTGCACCCTCTTCTCGATCCGGCCCTGTCATCGCACAGCCAGACTGGCAGGCTGCACCCTCTTCGGCAACGCGGCGCCCCCGAGTAACGCAGCATGGTCGATCGTCGGAGCTTGTCGAGGGTGCGCGACCACCGCGAACAATTCGCTGAACGGGTGGCCGTGGGGGTGGTCGGGCGGCGTGACCAAGTAGAAAGGCATCGATGAGCGACGTGACGATTGTTTCTGGCTGCGAACCGATGTCGCACATCGGCGCCCGCGACGCTGGTGTGTTGGTGCTACACGGGTTCACCGGCAACCCGTCCTCGATGCGAATCCAGGCCAACGCGTTCGCCGAACTCGGCTACCACGTCGAACTCCCGAGACTGCCGGGCCACGGCACCACCGTCGATGACATGCTCACCACCGATTGGGCTGATTGGACGGGCGAAGTCGAGGCCGCCTACCAGCGCCTCGCCGCTCGCACCGACAAGATCGTGGTCATGGGGCTGAGCATGGGTGGGTCGCTCACGCTCTGGACCGGGCTACAACATGTCGATGTGGCCGGTCTCGTGTTGGTCAACCCGGCGACGATGAGTCAGCCCGGCGACGTCGTGGCAATGATCCAAGAGATGGTCGACGACGGCAACACGCTGATGCCGGGAATCGGATCCGACATCGCCGACCCCGACGTTGTCGAGATCGCCTACGAGGGCACGCCGCTCGTCCCGCTGCTCTCACTGCAGAACGACGGCGTCGCGCCGATGGCCGATCGTTACGGCGAACTCAAGATGCCGGTGCTGCTCTACACGTCGCGAAACGATCATGTGGTTCCGCCCGAGAGCAGCGAACATCTCGCGGCAACCGTTGGCGGCGAACTCGATCACGTCTGGCTCGACCTCAGCTTCCACGTGGCAACCCAGGACTACGACCGAGACACCATTACGTGCGGCGCTGCTGCCTTCGTCGCTCGAGTCACCGGAGCCTGACGTCATGTTGGTCGCTGCAATCACCAGCCCCCGCGGCGTCGTCGCGAGTTTGCCCTCGCCGTCGTTCAACTCGATTGACATCGGTCCGCTGAGTCTGAACATCTACGGTCTGGCGATCGCACTCGGCGTCGTCGCCGCGGTCTGGCTGTTTGGCAAACGACTCGAAGAGCGCGGTGCCGGCACGACCGACGACGCCAGTTCCATCGCGATCTGGGCGGTACTCGCCGGGGTGATCGGCGCGCGGCTCTATCACGTCGCCACCGACTGGGATCGCTTCACCGACAACTACGGTGCGATTCCGAAGTTGTGGGAAGGCGGCCTCGGCATTCCTGGCGGGCTGCTGTTTGGCATCCCGACTGGTCTGTTGCTCGCTCGGCACAAGGGCATCTCGATGTCGATGGCAGCCACGTGCGCGGCGCCAGCGATCCCGTTGGCCCAAGCGATCGGCCGACTCGGCAACTACTTCAACCAGGAGCTGTACGGCCGGCCCACCGATCTCCCGTGGGCACTCGAAATCGATGACGCCCATCTGCTCGAGGGCTTTGCGAGCGGCACGACGTTCCATCCCACCTTCCTGTACGAACTGCTCTGGAGCTTGGCGCTCTGTGCGGTGCTGCTGTGGATCGATCGGAAGTTCCGTCCGCCGCTCGGCCAGCTGATGCCGATGTACGTCATCGGCTACGGCATCGGCCGCTTCTGGGTCGAAGGACTCCGCATCGACCGTGCTGACGAACTGGCTGGCCTGCGTTGGAACCAGTGGGTTGCCATCGCCGCAGTGGTCGGTGGCGGACTGGTGCTGGCGTTCATGCGACGCCACCCCGTCCTCGAGTCCGCTGATCCGTTCGAAGACCGCGAGGAACGCGTCACCGACGTGCTCGATGTCGACGACGAACTCGATGATGAAGTCGACGACGACTTGGACGCCGTGCTGACCGGCCGCGAATCCGTCGATGTCGACGAAGTTGACGACGCCCCGCACGACACCGACTGACCCGCAGGGCGAGCGCGACGTCGAACCGGTCTATCCCATCTCGCCCGGGGGCAAAATGGGACGCGATCGCGAAGATCAGGTTGGGTGGCCGACTTGACGGACGTCGGGGATGTGCGCACCGAGAGTGTCGATCGCCTCGGACGACAGCAGGTGGTCCGTGATGAGCGTGTCGACATCGCTCAATGCAGCAAAGCTGCTCAGTCCGGTGACGCCCCACTTGCTGTGATCAGCGAGGACGATCTTGCGGCCGGCGGCGCGAATGAACGCACGGTTGGTGTCGGACTCGAGAATGTTCGGTGTGGTGAAACCGGCCTGCTCGCCCATGCCGTGCACACCGATGAACAGTGTGTCGACATGCAGCGCGCTCAATGCCGCTGCCGCAATGGGGCCAACGAGGGCATCGCTCGGCGTGCGCACGCCGCCGGTCAAGATGATGTTGCGGTCGGGTCGTTTGAACTCGTTGAACACCTCAGCGACGCGCATGCTGTTGGTGACCACGGTCAGGTTGGGCACCATCGCCAGTTCACCGGCGAGGCGCCAGGTTGTCGTGCCAGCCATCAGCCCGATCGTGGCCCCACCTTCGACGAGGTCGGCGGCAGCGCGAGCGATTGCTTCCTTTTCGGCGGTGTGGAGCGCCGAATTGGCGTCGAAGCCGGGTTCGTCGGCGGAGTGCTCGGTCGAGACCTTCGCACCGCCATGCACCTTGACGAGCGAGCCCGCCTCGTCGAGGACGTCGAGGTCGCGGCGGATTGTCATGTCGCTGACATCGAGCAGCGCCGCGAGTTCGGTGACGCGCATCGATCCTCGGGCGCGCACTTCGGCAACGATCTGTTCGTGTCGTCGCTGCGCGAGCGAGCGCCCAGCAGTCAAGCTTTGATCGGATCCCGCCCCGCCCCCGCGATCGAACATGTTCACCATCGTGGTCCATTTCGACCGAACAATCAACAGAACAATCAACAGGTTCGAACATCGATTGTGCGGAATTTGTGCGATGTCGCTGGCAGCCGCACAGGGAAGTCGAACATCCGATGTGTGTTTCGGACACGGCTGGTGTGCAGTCCTTAAGATGACGACCTGTGCCCAAGATGATTCGTCAGTCCAACGCCGGAGCCGACGTGGTTGTCGACGTCTCGACCGGCGCTCCGACGGTCGTGCACTGGGGTGCCCCGCTCGGCGACGAGGCCGATCTGTCGACCGTGCTCCCAGCGCTGTCGCGGCCCATCGTCCACGGAACGGTCGACTCGATCGCTCCTGTGTCGACGGTGCCCGAGCACGGCTCGGGGTTCACGGGTCGCCCTGGCCTACTCGGCCGCCGCGGCGGAGGCCGTGCGTGGGCGCCGCGATTCTCAGCGGTGTCACATCACCTGTCCGCCGACGGCACGCGCCTCTCGGTTGATGCGGTCGACGCGGTTGCTGAACTCGGGCTGAACGTGACCATCACGCTCGACGACGTGTTGCACGTCTGGGCGACGCTCGCCAACACCGGTGATCGGCGGTACAGCCTGGACGGATTGACGATCACACTGCCCATCGCCGAACAGGCAGGTGAGCTGCTCAGCTTCGAAGGGCGCTGGTCGCGTGAGTTTCATCCGCTGCGCCGTGAGTGGCTCGACGGCTCGCTGCTTGTCGAGAACCGCCGCGGACGCACCTCGCACGAGTCGCCGCCGCTGCTCTTCGCTGGTAAACGCGGCTTCGACGAGTGGAGTGGCGAAGTGTGGGGAGCCCACCTTGCGTGGAGCGGCAACCACACGATGTTCGCGGAACGGCTTCCCGACGGCCGTCGCTATCTGCAGACCGGAGAGCTGCTGCACCCAGGCGAAATCGTGCTCGAGCCCGGCCAGTCGTACACCACACCCGAGACCATTGCCGCGTACTCGCGGCACGGTCTGAACACGGCGACGCAAGCGTTTCATCGTTCGCTCCGGGCGCGCCCAAATCATCCGTCGACGCCGCGCCCAGTCCTGCTCAACACGTGGGAGGCGGTGTACTTCGACCATGACACCGACAAGTTGAAGGCGCTCGCTGACGCGGCGGCGGACCTCGGCATCGAACGGTTCGTGCTCGATGACGGTTGGTTCGGCTCGCGCCGCGACGACACCAAGGGCCTCGGCGACTGGTGGGTGTCGGATGCGGTGTATCCGGGCGGACTCGCTCCGCTGATCTCGCACGTCACGGACCTGGGCATGGACTTCGGGATCTGGGTCGAGCCAGAGATGGTCAACCCCGACAGCGACATTTTTCGCGCCCATCCCGACTGGGCGCTGATCACTCAGGGGTACGAACCGGTGCTCGGTCGACAGCAACTCGTGCTCGACCTCGGCAATCGCGAAGCTTTCGATTTCATCTTCGGGTATCTCGATCGGCTGTTGAGCGATCACGACATCTCTTATGTCAAGTGGGACATGAACCGCGACCACATTCAGGGCTCGAACCAACAGGGCGCGGCCGGTACCAATG
>CAXMZV010000373.1:0-4756 GCA_964199985.1 Candidatus Ilumatobacter isfjordensis
TCAGTCGGGTGAACTGCACCGAGCGGTCGAAGGTCAGGCGGGATCCATGCAAACACGACGTTGGTGAACGAGCCGGGCACGATCGGAACGAATGCGCCGCCGCTCTCCCCGATGCACCGGCGCGTGTGCTCGGCCATGGCCATTGCGTGATCGATACGCGCGGCGAATCCGTTGTCCCCGTGAGCCTTCCACGCCAGCCACAGCTTCAACACGTCAATGCGCCGAGCGCACTGGAACGTCCGGTCGCCTGAGTCGTATTCAGCGAACTGCTTGTCCGGCTGGAAGAGATAGTCGGCCCGGCCGGCGAAACATGCGGCGAGCTGCTCGGGTCGCTTGATCAGGAGCGCGGTGCACTGTTGCGTCATGCCCATCATCTTGTGGAGGTTCCAGACGAACGAGTCAGATCGTTCGACCCCTGCGAGCCGATGTGCATGGGAAGGGGAAAAGAGTGCCGAGCCGCCGTAGCAGCCGTCGACGTGGAACCACATGTCATGTGCCTCGCAGAGGTCGGCGATGGCATGCAAGTCATCGAAGGCTGACGTCACCGTCGTGCCAGCGGTGCCGATGACGGCGAGCGGAACAGCGCCATCAGCACGGGCTGCGTCAACGGCAGCGGCGAGCGCTTCGGGGTTGATGCAGCCTTCGTGATCGGTGTCCACCTTCGTGACCTGATCGCTGCCGATGCCAAGCAGCGCCGCCGACTTGGTCGCCGCATAGTGCCCGGAGGCGGAGACGAAGATGGCCAAGCGGTCGCCGTTGCTGCCGCGCTGCGCGATGTCGGGCTGATGCCGATGACGCGCGAGCTGCAGCGCGAACAACGTGCCAACACTGCCGCCGGGGCAGAACATGCCGGGCGGCAGCGAAGGCATTGGGTCCGAGCCGGCGTCGACATAGCCCGCGTATCGACCGAGCTTGTGGAGCACGGCGCTCTCCATCAGCGTGAACACCGGCGCGACTTCGAACGTCGCTCCCGTGGTGTTGAGCGCCGCACCGAGCCAGTCGCCGACGACGGCGATGGGGTCCGGGCCGGCGAAGTTCTGGTTGACGAATCGCGGATGGCTGGTGTGCATCGAATGCGTGATCACGAGGTCGATCGCAGCCTGGACGTCTGCATCGTCCTCCGCTGGAGCATCGTCAGCGAACGCCAGGCCGACCGTCGACTTGAACGTGTTGATCAGATCGATTGGTGACGCGAAATCGATCACCGGATCGGCACCACGCGGCGGGTCGAGGACGTAGCTGGTGGCGCGGTCGGCGATCTCGGCGACGAGCGCATCGGTGTTCTTGATCTCGATCACGCGCGCTCCGTTCGATCCGCGGCCGGCCCAGTGTGAGCGGATGTGTTGGAGACTAGACAGTCGGCGGCAACACGTATGGCGTCGCGGCGCACCGGGGGTCAGCTCTGGTATTCGCCTTGGACGTTGACCGTCACGGCGATTTGATTCTCGCTCCAGATCGGTGCCCGGGCGCCGCCGAGGTCGAGCCAGCCGACAAGTGCGTCCTGATGTTCGAGGCGGAGGCGAGAGCATCCCTTGCTCTGCGGCGAGGTCGGCACGTTGTTGGCGCCGTGAATTGCCTGTCCGCCGTCGAAGTACAGCGGCCGGTACATGTTGCCGTTCAACGGGTTGTCGATGGCGACCGGGAAGTCGGTGCTGTCGTGCCACCCGCCGTTGGCGATCGCAGGGTCGAATCGGAACGCACTCGAACGCTCTTGGAGACGAGTTTCGTATCCCTCGGAACCGGTGGAGGTGGGGAACACGTAGGTGAGTTCACCGTCGCCGGAGCCAGCGAACATGATTTGGCAGGTCCGGTCGATGAGGATCCAGCGAGTCGATGCGGTCGCCGACGTCTGTGGCACGAGCAGTTCGGTTGCTTCGAGCAGCATCTTCTCTTCTGCGCTGCCGGCGGCCATGTCGGCGGTGCTTGCGGGGAGCCCGAGCGAGAGTCGGACGGCGCAGAGTCGTTGGCGAGTGACGGGCCCAGAGACGCCGTCGGCGAGCAGAGACGGCGTGCCGAATCCATCGAAGAGCTTGTTCAGCTTGAGCTGCTGCACTTCGACGTTCTGTTTGACCGCGGCACTGACGATCTCGGCATCGGGGTCGGTGCGCTGCTCCCCGGTGAGGTCGTCGAGTCCGTTGCCCACGCATACGTCGAGCACCTGGCCAGCATCGATGTCGGCTGTTGGCAGGTTGTTCTCGGCGCGGAGGGCGACGACGTTGATGGTCTCGTCATCGAACTGGTCGGCGATCAAACGCAACGAGTCAAACGCTTCGACTTCGACGACACACGCCGGGTCGTAGTACTCGGGTGCTGGTTCGGTGGTGGTCGTTGGCGCCACCGTGGTCGTCGTTGTGGCGGCGGTGGTTGTGACCTCGGCTGGTGGGGGCTGCGTTGACGGCGGATCTGTGTCCGGCGCGCTCGTCGCGACAATCGAAGTGTCGGTCGGCTGCCCAGCGGCAACATCGGTCCCGCTGTCGATGGAAGCGCTGCACGCGCTGCCGGCGAGCACGAGGCCCGTCAGCGCGATGGTGAGTTGTTGCGCCCGCATGGGATTGGACGGTAACGCTCCCGAACCGGCGCGTGGCGCACTGACGGTGCAGAGTGAGAAAACTTCGCAGTGGCAGTGGCAGTGGCAGTGGCGGCAGCGGAGCATCTTGTCCGTCTGGAGCCAGCGTCCGGCTCTTCCTCAAGGGATCGTCAAGAGGGTTTCATGATCAGGCCGTGATGTGCCGATATCAGAGGTGATGGTCGACACCCGAGAACAAGCGAGCCGGCAGTGGGCGGGGCGCCCGCGCGCCGCGAAGCTGCTCAGGTTCGCCGTTTGGCTCGTGCCGATCGTGGTCTCCGTCATCGCAACCCACTTCATCTCGAAGGGGTTTCCGAGGCCTCCCGGCCTCCTCCCAGCCATCGCCTGGTTCGTTGGTCTGTGCGTCGTTGCGACCGTCATCTTGCTGGTTGTCGACAAGGTCGCACGTCGGCTGCTGCCGCTCGCGGCGCTGCTGCAACTCTCGCTCGTCTTTCCAGACAGCGCACCGTCGCGGTTCAAGGCTGCCCTACGCACGCAGACCGTCCGGCAGCTCGAGCAGCGCGTCGCTGAGATCAAGGAGAGCGGCCTCTCCAACGATCCGGCGATTGCGGCAGAAACACTGATCGAACTCATCGCTGCACTGAGCGCCCACGATCGCCTCACCCGAGGCCACGCCGAACGTGTCCGAGCGTACAGCCGAATGATTGGTGAGGAGCTCAAGCTGTCTGAGAAGGACCTTGACCTGCTCCAGTGGGCCGGGCTCGCTCACGATGTCGGCAAGCTGTTCGTGCCTGGCGAGATCTTGAACAAGACGAGTCGGCTCACCGACGAAGAGTTCGACGTCATCAAGAAGCACCCCGGCTGGGGCGCTGAGCTGTGTGAACCGTTGCGTCCCTGGCTTGGCGAGTGGGTCAATGCGGTTGGCGAACACCATGAGCGTTGGGACGGCAAGGGCTATCCGAACGGACTGGCCGGGACGGACATCAGCTTTGCCGCGCGCATCGTGTCGGTCGCTGACGTCTACGACGTCATCACCAGCATCCGTTCGTACAAGGCTGCGGGGACGTCGGCAGAAGCGCGCGAAGAACTGGCCAAGTGCGCGGGCACGCAGTTTGACGAACGGATGGTTCGTGCGTTCCTCAACATCTCGCTCGGGCGCCTTCGCTTGGCGATGGGACCGCTGTCCTGGATGGCCCAGGTCCCGATCGTTGCGCAGATGCCCCTCGTGCCGGTTGCTGGCGCTGCTGCGAGCGTGGTCGTCACCGGTGCCGCCATGCTGGTGGGCGGAACGTTCGCTGGGGCGGAGGTGACCGATGTGCCCGATGTGCTCGTCGCTGAGGCCGCACCGCTGCCCGGCACCACGTTGCCCGAACCTCTGCCGCCGCCCACCGTCGCCTTGGTCATCGTGACCGCACCGGCACCCACACCGACGACGAGTCCTGCCCGCTCGGCGCCGCCGCCGGCGACTGCTACGGTTTCCGCCGCCACGGTGCCAGCGACCACGGTGCCAGCGCCCGCGACGACCCTGCCGGTAGCGACCAGAACCACCTCGACGACCCTGCCTGCAGCGACCGCGACGACGAGCACCACCACGACAACCGTGCCGCCACTCGTTGCCCTGAACCGCGCCATGGCGGCTGATGAGGACAGCACGATCGAGATCGACGTGGGCGACGGTGGCGGATCTGCCGTCGTTGCCAGCGTGCTCGTGGGGCCGGCAAACGCCACGGTCGAACATCGGGGCGGCACGCTGTTCGCGTTCCGAGCCGCGGATGACTTCAACGGCGAGACATCGTTCGAGTTCGAAATCCGTGACGCGCTCGGGCGAACATCCCCGGGAAGAGTGGTCGTCACGGTCGTGCCGACGCCCGACGCCCCGCGTGCCGCGAATGACGTCGCTGCGGTTACTGAAAACGGCACGGTCGAGATCGCAGCACTGGCCAACGACATGGACCCAGACGGCGATGCAATCACTGTCGCCGCTGTGTCCAGTGCCGACGGCACTGTGTCAACCGATGGCACGACGATCCTCTACTCGCCGGCAACGGACACCTTCGGCACCCATCAGGTCGAGTACATCGTGGAGGACGACAGTGGGCGGAGCGACCGCGGCACCGTGCGCATCGCCGTTTCACCGGTCAACAGTCGGCCGACGCTGGTCGACCCCGGTGCCCAGTCGGTTGACGAAGGCGCCCCATTGTCCTTTGTGGCCCGCGCATCCGATCCTGA
>CAXMZV010000374.1:0-4746 GCA_964199985.1 Candidatus Ilumatobacter isfjordensis
GCTTCGCCTCCTTCGTGTCGATCCATTTCAGCGGCCCGAGGCTTTTCGTCGGCTCGGATCCGAGAAAGAAGTTGCGCCACACCGACATCATCGGGACCATCGCGAGGTCCTGATACACGGTGGCGATACCGCCACTGAGTGCGTCACGCGGAGAGTCGAACAGGACCTCCTCGCCAGCGAGGCGGATGGTTCCCTCGGTCTGCTGGTGCACACCGGCGAGGATCTTGATGAAGGTCGACTTGCCGGCGCCGTTGTCGCCGAGCACGCAGGTGACCTCGCCTGCGGCAACCGACGTGGTCACGCCGCTGAGGGCGGTGATACTGCCGTAGAACTTCGAGAGGTTGTCGAGTTGCAGGAGTGGCTGATCAGACATTGATGTTCTCCGTGAGTGAGTCGAGGGTCATGACGATCTGAGCGACGGCGAGTTGGCTCATCGGCGGATCGCCTCGGCCCGGTTGCGCAGGTATTTGTTGGACACCACCGCGAGCAGGAGGATCGCGCCGATGATGAGGAATCTCCAGTCGGTGTTCCATCGGGCGGCGGAGATGCCCGCCAACGGCATCGACATGATGCAGGCGCCGATCGCACCGCCGAAGGCCGTGCCGTATCCGCCGGTGAGCAACGTGCCACCGACCACTGCGGCGATGATGAAGAAGAACTCCTGACCGTCACCGGAGTTCGACTGGATCGAGTTGATGCGGAATGCGACGAGCAGGCCGACGAACCACGCAGCGACCGACACCAGCATGAACAGCTGCGTTTTTGTCCTGGCAGCGGGCACACCGACTTGACGAGCAGCTTCCTTGTTGCCACCAACGGCAAAGGTCCAACTGCCGAAGCGCGTCCGGGCGAGCACCCACATCATGATTGCGGTGAAGGCAACAAACCAGAAGAGGCGAATCGATGTCTTGGCTGGCGGCACTTCTGCAAGCAGCTCTGCCTGGGTGATGAACAACATGCGGAAGCCGAGTCCGACCAGGATGCTCAGTAAACCGACGATCAGCAGGCGGCCACCGACGTGGTCAGCGCTCGCCGACTTGATCCGACGCTCGACGAACCGCGAGACGACAAATCCCCACACCGCCACGACGACCGCGGCGGACAACAGGATGGAGAACAGCGAGGCCCGGAACTTCGGCGACTCGGAGTCGATGTAGGTGAGGGCTGCGATGACGCCAATGGCGACTGCCAGGACTGAGGTGACCGCACCCTTCGTGGCCGGGTTCACCGACAGCGCAGCCTGCGACGCCATGGCGATCAACGCCACACCTGCGGTTGTGAGGACGAGGAACAGAATGACCCGAATGCCCTGGGTGGTGAACGGGAAGAAGAACTCGTGGGTCGATGATGAATCGATCAGTACCGCGACCACGGCGGCGAGCACCACGAGCCCAAATCCGAGCCCAAGCTGCTTGCGCATCTTCTCGTCGAGCATCACTGATCCTCGGTCCTCCTGCGGCTCGTACCGCCAGCTGACCCAGCCATGGATTCCGAGGAAGACAGCGACCGCCATAACGACGGCGATTGCAGCGTTGACACCAACACCGTCCGTGACGTGCAGGGCAATCGTCGCGGCAATGCCGAGTCCGAGTCCGGCGAGAAACTCGATCAAGCCGGCTGGCTTCTTTTCGTCGGCACGCTGGAACCACAGTTCACACACGGCGAGCAGCACGAGGATGCCACCAGCGGCAAAGAACGAGGTATAGAAGAAGTCACGCAGCTCGAACGAGTGCTCGTTGCGAGCCCATTCCGCGGCGAAGATCGGTCGGAAGAAGTCGAAGTCGCTGGCCTCGTCGGTCCGCCCGATCTGGATCTGGCCGACGAATCGCTTCGCCAGCCCAAGCTTCAGGCCAATGAGTGCAAAGAAGGTCGCGAGGGTGATGATGAAGCTGGGCTGCCCGGTTCGTTCGACCATGAACCCGTTGAGGTAGCCGATGCCCAGTGCGACGACCAGCGAGAGTGGAATGGCGATCAGCATCGGGAAACCGAGGCCACCGAGTTCGCCAGTCTCCTTCACCATGTAGATGATCAACATGCCCATCGCACCGGTCATGGCGCCCGCTGACAGGTCAAATTCGCCGCCGATCATCAGCATCGAAACGGCAACCGCCATGATGCCGAGTGTCGCGGCAGTGTCGAGCCACGTGAACGTCTGTCCGACGGTGCCAAATGTGCCCGAGGCCGCCCAGAAGAAGATCCAGATGCCAGCCGCTCCAATGAGGCCACCAACCTCTGGGCGGATGAATAGGCGCTGGAAGACCGAGCGGTAGGCGAGGCGCTCGTCGCCCCCTGCCGCGGATGCAGCGACAGCCAAGTCCGTCGCTGTCGCGCCGCTTGGCGTCTCGGTCTCGGTCTCGGTCTCGGTATCGGGTGAGTCTTGATCGTTCACAGGGTCCCTTGCGGTCGGCATAACGGTGGTGTGATTGCGGTGGGGCCGGACCTTGGTCCGACCCCACCGCTGTTCACGTCACGAGCAGCACATCAGAGATGCACTGACCGTGTGGTGCTGATCAGATCAGCGGGTGCCTTGCGCACTCAGCTCGATGACAGCAGCTGCATTGTCAGGTGTCACGAAGCCCGGACCCGTGAGGATCGGCTGCCCGCCACCCAGAACGTTCTGGTTGGTGGCGTTGAGATACATGAGAAGCACCGGCATGTAGCCCTGCAGGTACTGCTGCTGGTCAACGGTGAACGCAATGTCGCCGGCTTCGATCGCGCCGAGGAGATCAGGCGTGAGGTCGAAGCCACCAACCGTGATGTCGTCACGGCCGAGGTCCTGCGCGGCGCGCAGTGCCGACATGGCAATGACCGGGCCGACGCCGAGGACGCCGTCGATATCAGGGTCAGCCGCGAGGAACGCGTTGATTGTGTTCTGCTGCTCGGTGGTGTCCGCGTCGAGTCCCATGAACTCGATGACGGTTTCGCCACCGAATGTCTCAGCCAGACCCTCACATCGCTCTGTAAGGCCGACGTTGCCCTGCTCCTGGAAGGCACAGAGGACCTTGGTGGCTCCCGCTTCGTTGAAGCGTTCACCGGCACCGTTGCCAGCGACGTCTTCGGACTGACCGACATGGGTCAGTGCGCCGATTTCCTGGTAGTCGTTCGCACCCGAGTTCAGGGTGATCACCGGAATGCCGGCACCGACAGCCTCTTGCAGCGGTGCGACAAGTGCGTCCGGGTCGGGCAGCGATGCCGCGATGCCGTCAGAACCTTCGGCAATTGCTGCCTCGATGTCCTGCACCATCACCTGAGCGTCGTTGACGCCCGCCTTCCAGACCAACGTCACGCCGAGGTCTTCAGCCGCGGCATCGGCGCCGCGCTTGACAACGGACCAGAACGCGCCGTCGTCGGAGTGGGTGACCATATGGAACGTGAGGTCACCGGCCTGGGTCTGATCGACCTCTTCAGGTGCATCGGTTTCGGCCGGTGCTGCCGAATCGCTCGATGCGGCAGTGTCGGCCGGTGCTGCCGAATCGCTGGATGCGGCAGTGTCGGTCGAAGCCTCACTGCTGCTGTCGTCGTCGGAGCCGCCGCATGATGCAGCAACAAGTGCGATTGCCGGCAGGAGTGCCAGCAGTTTCTTGGATGTCTTCATGTTCTCCCCTTGTTAGGTGTGTATTTCCTCGTCAGTCGAGGCGGATGCCTCGACCCCCATGAGGAACTCGATGCTCGCGAGAACATCGAGAATAGGGCCGGCACCGGCCTCGGGTTCATCCGAGGTGATGGCAGCGTCTTGTTCGAGTACGTACCACTGGTCGTACCCGCGAGCTTCGAGTTCGGTGACAATGGCACCGATGGGGACGTCGCCGCGTCCCAGGTTGCAGAACATCCCCGCCTGCACGCCCTCCATGATTGACTGCTCACCGGAGAACACCGGTGCAGCGAGATCCATGACGACGTCTTTGAGATGGACGTGGCGGATGCGTTCGAATGCCACGCCGATGAACTCGAGGGGATCCATTCCGCCGATCTGCATGTGGCCCATGTCGAAGGTCCAGCCGACGTCGGAGACGTCGAGCAATGCCTCGATGTCGGCACGGGTTTCGACGACCGTGCGCAGGTGCGGATGGATGGCCTGCGTCATCCCAAACTCACCGACGATGTCGTCGACGATCGTCAGCGACTTGGCTGCGAAGTTCCAGTCGTCGGCTGTCAACTCGGTGCGCTGGCCCCAATCCCAGTCGGTCACAGCAGACGTGACGAACACCGTGGCTCCGGCAGCTGACATGAGCTGCGCGGTGCGGCGAGCCGCCCCGACGGTGGCGTCGAGCTCAGCTGCCTGATGCAGCACGAGCGGAACAAAACCGCCGATCATCTCGAGGTCGAACTCAGCGCACAGATCCTTCAACTCGGCCGGGTCGGTTGGCAGGTAGCCATCCGAGCCGAGTTCAGTGGCAGTCAAGCCGAGCTGTTGCATCTCGCCGAGCACTCGCCTCGGCGCCAGCTCGATGCCCCATCCGGGAACCTCGCAGACACCCCAGCTGATCGGGGCACCGGCGAGTCGCGTCGTCAGATTCATCGTGCGTGCCTGTCCCCCTCGGTGGCGAAAGAATTAGAGCGCTCTAATTCCCTATGGGGCTACTATGACCGCCGTCACTACGACCTGTCAAGTCCAGCAGTATT
Organism: Candidatus Ilumatobacter isfjordensis; assembly: GCA_964199985.1. Classification (GTDB taxonomy): domain Bacteria; phylum Actinomycetota; class Acidimicrobiia; order Acidimicrobiales; family Ilumatobacteraceae; genus Ilumatobacter_A; species Ilumatobacter_A isfjordensis. Next base: position 4,624 of record CAXMZV010000374.1, read on the forward strand.
GAGCCGAGGGGACTCCACGCATGGCACAACCCACGATGCAACAAGTCGCCGAGCGCGCCGGGGTGTCGCTCGCGCTCGTCTCGCTGGTCATGCGTCAGGCACCGAACGTGTCGGACTATCGCC
>CAXMZV010000375.1:0-4743 GCA_964199985.1 Candidatus Ilumatobacter isfjordensis
ACACCAGCGTCAGGTGTCGAGGACTCGTGCGAGTGCTGCGGCGGCGTCTGACGGTCCGGTCACCGTGGTGATGCGACTACCCGTTGCGGCCGCCAGCTCCCGAGCAGCGTCGTCGTCGTCAGCAGGCGCGATGATCAGCAACTCCTCGATCTGCCGTGCAGCGACAGCCACGCCGATGACCGACTCGGCGTCGCCTGAGCCATGGGCAGTGGCTCGACAGTCCGACAGCAGAATCGTGATCTTCCGCGCCGCTCGCGACCGAGCGAGCTGCTCGCGAGCAGCGGTCAGCGCGCCGGCCACGTCGGTCGTGCCGAAACCGCGGAGCGCCAGCACCGCATCCACCACTCCCTCGCTCGACTTGTGGACGTCCTGCGACTTCGCCGCTACGACCTCCTTGCCGAACGAGAGCACTGAGTAGTCGTCGGGGGAACGCCAGGCAATCGATGCCGCCGCGACGGCTGAGGTAGCCAGCGGTTCGCCGCCCATCGAGCCGCTCCGGTCAACCAGCAAGCAGATCGCGGTGTCGGGCGTCGTCCAGGCGCGAACCCGCAGCTCCCCCGGGTCGACCGCACGCTGTTCGCTGCGCGCCGACACCAGCGCGTCGATGCTGGCATCGAGATCGATGTCCCCACCATCTGGCCGGTATCGCTGTGTCTCCAAGCGAGCGACACCACGTGGTCGAGTCGGGCCACGCTTAGCGAGGTCGAGAAAGAGCCTGCCCGCCAACCGGCGAGCGAGGTCTCGTAGGACCTGGTCGGTGGCACCTGTCAGGTCGGCCAACAACGCCATCGTTTCGTCGGGGTCGTCCTCCATCGCCCGATCGATTGCTTGCTCGTCGAGTTCACCGACCTCGGGCGAGATCTCCTCGAACCGATCGTTGCGTTCGAGCTCGCGGCGCGACGTGGACTTCTTCCGCGCCTCGCTGACAGCCTCGTCGGCCTCGTCGCCTTCCTTGACGCCGGGCGGCGGCGACTTCAGCTGGAGGTCGTGGCCCCAGTCGGGGCGCCAGCTTTTCCCTCGCCATCGCCTCCTTCGGCTGTCGAGCGGCCGAACACGGCCTCCCACAGTTCGCGGATGATGTCTTCAGCGGTTCGGCTGGTGCCCTCTCGCAGCCGCACTCGTCCGGACAGCGCAACGAGCGCTGCATCGAGTGACACGCTCAGAGTATGCGGTTCGGCGTCACGAATCGCTGCGAGCGAATTTGCAACCATGACCATGTCGATGGCGCCACGCACGGACGAGCCGATCCGCAGGTCGGGATGCTCGCGAGTCGCTCGGACCAATGCGACGACGCCGTCGCGCCACGCTGCATCGACATCGTTCAACTGCCCGGGCGTCGCAGTGGTGGTCTCCTTGCGGACGATCATCGCCTCGTCGGCGACGGATTGATAGTCCACGGAGATGCGACACACCCGGTCGTACACCGCGCTCGAAATGCGCGCCGTTCCGACCGCGTCGAACGGGTTCATCGCCGACACCAATCGGAAGCCCGGTGCTGCCTCGATCCGTCCGAGGCGCGGCACGTTGAGTTCCCGCTCGCTCATCACCGTGATCAGTACGTTGAGCGTCTCTTCGGGGACTCGGTTGAGTTCTTCGATATACAGCAGCGATCCGTCCCGCAACGCAGCGGCAAGTGGACCGTCGACGAAGACGTCGGGGTCGTAGCCGCCACTCAACACGCGAGCCGGATCGAAGTGGCCGATGAGGCGCGCTGGCGTGAGTTCGGCATTGCCTTCGACGAACTCGAAGCCGATATCCATCTCCCTCGCGACACCGCGCAGCAGGGTCGACTTGCCGGTGCCAGGTGGGCCCTCGATCAAAATGTGGCGGTTGGCGTGGATCGCCGCGATGACGAGTTCGATCTCGCGGACGCGGCCGACGACGCCGGCGCTCAGCCGGTCGAGCAGCGCGCGTAGGTCAGACGGTGCGGAGGGTGCAGTGGTCTCAGGCATAGGTGATCACGCCACGAATGTTCTCGCCCTCGCGCATTGCTCGATATCCCTCGTTGACGTCGTCGAGTGAGTACGTCTCGGTGATCAGCTCATCGGCCTTGAGCTGGCCCTCCTTGTTCCATATGGCCAACTCGCACAGGTTGACCGACGGGTCGACTTCGATCTGTTCGACGACCCAGTCTTGATCTTGGTCGTACACCAACGCTGCGCGGCTCAACATGCCCGCAAACTACTGCTCGCCTCTTCTCGCACTCGCACCGGTCGCCCTGTGGCGAGGCACAGCGTGACCGCCCTGACCTACGAGGCGGCCAGTGCTGCCAACTGGGCGGCGACGTCGCTGTCGATCGGTGGCCCGCCGTGGCCGAAAGCGGCGACTTGCGGTTGCAGCGCGGCGAGTTTGGCGATCGAGGCGGTGGCAGCGGCGAGGTCCTCGGAGAAGCTCGGATTCGCACCAGTCAGCGAGCCGTTGTCGCCGTTGATGGCGTCGCCGGCGACGAGGATGCCGCTCTGGGTGTCGAAGAGCGAGACGCTTCCGGCCGTGTGACCCGGGGTGTTGAACACGCCAAGCCCGAGCACTTCGTCGCCGTCCCCTATCGCTTGCAACGGCGTTGAGGACTGGATGCCTCCGAGGTCCGCGTCGCCGGCATAGACGATGGCACCTGGCGCTGCTTCCAGCACACCGGCGAGGCCCCCAGCGTGATCGCTGTGATTGTGTGTCAGCACGACGTGGGCCACGTCACTCCAGCTGGCACCCACAGCGCCGAGCCCCTCGAGAATCGCTGCAGCGCTCCCCGACCGGCCGGTGTCGACGACCGCTGCCTCCGTGCCGCGGACCAGTACGTAGGCCGCGACGTTGCCCATCGCCACGTGCTGCAGTCGCAGTCCGCCAGTCTCCGCCTCGGACGTTGCAGCCTCGGTCGTCGCAGGATCAGTGCCAGCGGGCGAGGCACTAGCCAACTCGGTGCTCGACGGTTCGGTGGCGGTCGACCCGACGGAATTGTCTGAACCGGCATCGTCGGAGGATCCACCGCAGGCCCCGAGAATCGTCAGGCCGATGCCGGCCGCACCCAGGTTGGTCAGCAACGCTCGACGCGACAGCCGACTGGAACTGCCGAGTGTGACCAGGCGCGAGGAAGGTGGGAGCCGGGCATGGTGCGGTGCAGGCGACATGTCTCGAACTTAAACCGCTCTCGCCCACCAGCGCACGCCACCCGCGCCGCGTTTCCACAATCGTTCGCGACCGCGCCAAGCGATGAGTCTCCGGGCGGCCCGCCCACTGCAAAACTCATCGCTCCCGGGCACGTCACGTCCGGTCGCAGCCTGCTCAACCCGCGCTCCGGCCACTCTCACCGGCCCGCTGTCCTGACTGTCTCTGAGAAGTTCCCGCACCTGGTGTGGCCGCGTCTCACCGGTTGCTCCCACTCGGGCGCGACAGGTGATCGGCGTGCCGGTACTCTGCCCCGGTGCCTGAATCGACTGCTGGGACCCCCGACTGGACTGCCGACACCTGGCTGATCGCGGGCGGACGCGACCGCACGCCCGGTCAGCCGCTCAACGTCCCGCCGGTGTTCGCATCGAACTTCTACCTGCCCGACGATCGGCTCTACAGCCGGTCCGATGGCACCCCGACCACCGATGCACTCGAAGATCTGCTGGGTGGTCTCGAAGATGGCAGCGCGTTGGCCTTTGCATCAGGGATGGCCGCTGCGGCCGTGATCTTCCAACGACTTCCCGTCGGTTCGACCATTGCCGTTCCCGAGGACCCCTACCACGGTGTCGCCGGCATCGTCGACGAGGGTGAAGCGCAGGGTCGATGGACCGTGCGTCGCCTCGACCAGGCCGACACGCCATCCTGGCTCGACGCGGTGCGGGAGTGCGATCTCGTCTGGCTCGAGACACCCGAGAACCCGCTGATGACCGTGGCCGACCTCCCGACGATCTGTGCGGCACCTCGCGGCGATGGAACCATCGTTGCGGTCGACAGCACGTTCGCGACGCCGCTGAATCAGCGACCGCTCGACCTCGGAGCCGACGTCGTGATGCACTCGGCGACGAAGTTCATCGGCGGGCACTCCGACCTGCTGGCTGGCGTGCTGATCACTCGCTCAGCCGAACTCCACCAAGAGTTCCATCACCGCCGCCTGCTCCACGGTGCCACCATCGGCGCCATGGAGGCGTTCCTGACGATCCGCGGTGCGCGCACGATGGGACTCCGTGTGGAGCGCGCCCAGGCCAATGCGATGGAGTTGGCGCAACGGCTCGAAGCGCACCCGGAGGTCAGTCGGGTGCTGTATCCAGGTCTGCCGAGCCACGGTACCCATGCGGTCGCCGCCACGTTCATGTCGGGCTTCGGCGCCATGATGTCGTTCGAGACAACCGGGTCGGGCGAACGTGCCACTGAGGTGTGCACGCGAGCCGAACTGATCAATCACGCCACATCGCTCGGTGGCGTGGAGACAACCATGGAGCGCCGAGCGGCCATCCCCGGTCAGGAAAGAATCCCGCCGACCTTGATCCGCCTCAGCGTCGGCTGCGAAGGCGTCGAAGATCTCTGGTCCGACTTCGACCAGGCCCTCCGCCCAACCTGACGACGCAAACGCCACCGGCTCGCGCACCACTGAACAGGCGCCCCATGCGAGCGACAGCGAGTCGTGCGTCAGCCCGAGCGCTCGATTCGCCGCCGGCGGAGCCGTCAGGAATAGACCATCACGCCGCGGATGTTCTTGCCGGCGCGCATGTCGTCGTAGCCATCGTTCACGCCATCGAGGTCATAGGTCTTGGTGACGAGGCC
>CAXMZV010000376.1:0-4715 GCA_964199985.1 Candidatus Ilumatobacter isfjordensis
GGGCAGCGGCCCGATCGTTGGCACCGTCGTTGCTGACAACAATCACGGGCCGCCGTTTGGACGACTCGTTCCCTCGGACCGGTTCGAGATCGGCGAGCACGATGTCACCGCGTCTCACCCCGCTACCCCGCTACTCCGTCACCCGTGACCGAGTCCCAGGCTTCGGCCTCGCCTGATGCTTCCCACTCGAACCACGCTGCTTCATAGGCATCACCGAGTTCCGAGGAACGGAGCAGGCGGACTGCCTGTTGCAACACAGCAGAACGCGACGAATAGCGACCCGACTCCGCCAAAGCATCGAGATACGCGACGTCGTGATCTGGGAGGCTCACGCTCAACTTCATACCCATGATGCTACCCAAGTCACACCGCCTCGAGGATTCACGCCGTGCTCGGCTCGACGAGGTCATTGAGGGCCATCACCACAGCCTTGAGGCACTCCGACGCCTGACGCGCCGACGTCTGTTCCACCATCCACGCGGTGAGCCAGCCGATACCAAGATCGGTGATCCCGGTTCGTGAACGGAGCGCATCGAGCTCGTCGCGCCATGCACGCGGCCGGGCTTGGTCGCTGCGATGGGAATCGTCGACCAGCAGGAGCTGCGCCACGAGCGGTGTGGCGTCGACGCAGCCCGTCGATCGCCGGACCTCATCGATGAGCTCGTTCGGCGTCCAACCTGCTGTCCAGAGATCGAGACTGATCAGGCGCAAGTCGAGTTCGAGGCCCCGCAGATACTGCGCGATCGCAAGGTCGCAGTCGGGACACCCGTCCAACGAGACTCCGGGGTCAAGCGGCCAGAAGCGCTCGAGATAAGAGGTGTCGTTGATGCGTTCGTGTTCAGCCAAGACCGGCTCCGTTCGTTCGGAGTTCGAGGTTCGGTCACGGAAGGCGACGAGCAGCACCGAAGTGCGATCTCTGCATCATGCCGACGCACTGTCACAGAGATGGCCAAAAGAGCAAAAGGAAGAGCCGCCAACTTCCACCGGGCGGAAATCAACTTGTGTCGACACCGGTTCGTCGGCAACGGTCTGCGGCCCAAGCACCACGTGCACAGAAGGAGTGCCACCATGAACACAGAACAGAACCCTGAAATGAACCCTGCGCCATCAAACCCCGAGACAATGATCAACGACAGCGGAACACCGCGCAAGATCGGACGCAACGTCTTGTCCTGGGCAACCGACATCGACGAGCAGACCCTCGCGCAGGCGGAACGGTCGGCCTCCTTGCCGTTCATCCCCGGCCACGTCGCGCTGATGCCGGACGCCCACTTCGGCTACGGCGCGACCGTCGGCTCGGTCATTCTGACCAAGGGCGCGGTCATCCCGTCGGCGGTCGGTGTCGACATCGGCTGCGGCATGATCGCAGCGCAGTTGAACCTGTCGGCGGGTGACTTGCCCGACGACCTGCAGCCACTGCACAGCTCGATCGCACGCGCCGTTCCGGCAGGTGTCGGTCACGGGCACGACAACGCTCGATCGGGTGGAAGCGCATTCGGTGCGATACCTGAACTGCCTGCCACCCAGGGCGAGAAGCACTGGACCGGCAAGCTGGCGGGCAAGGCAGCCAAGCAGTTCGGTTCATTGGGTTCGGGCAACCACTTCGTCGAGATCTGTCTCGACGAGACCGACCGTGTCTGGATCGTCCTGCACTCGGGCTCGCGAGGGTGTCGGCAACCAGTTGGCCAACATCCACATCGACGGCGCCAAGGGCCTGATGAAGGAGATGTTCATCGAGCTGCCCGACCCCGACCTGGCCTACCTGGTCGAGGGCACGCCAGCGTTCGACGCCTACATCTGCGACATGTTGTGGGCGCAGGACTATGCGATGGGCAACCGGCAACGGATGCTGTCGTTGGTGTTCGACCAAGTTGCGCGGTTCGTGACGAAGATTGGCCGGCCCGATGACGAGCCGGTCGAGATCGTCGACGAGATCAACTGCCACCACAACTTCACCGAACGGGAGATGCACAACGTTGGCGGCAGCGCTCAATCCGTGTGGCTGACGCGGAAGGGCGCGATTCGTGCTCGGGTCGGTGACCGTGGCGTGATCCCGGGCTCGATGGCGCACAGTCGTTCATCGTGTCGGGCGAGGGCGCGGCGTCGTCGTATCACTCGTGTTCGCACGGTGCGGGACGTCGGATGAGCCGGACCGCTGCTCGTCGGAACCTCGACGTCGAGACCTTCGAGCGGACGATGGCGGACAAGGCCTGGAATGGCAAGGGCCGGGCTGGTTCGTCCGAGCAGCTGCTCGACGAGGACCCGCGGGCCGACAAGGACATCGGGAAGGTCATGGCCAACCAGGCCGACCTGGTAACTATCGACCACGAGCTGCGTCAGATCCTCAACTACAAGGGAACCTGAACGCGACGGGGGCCTGGCACCACGGGGTGCCAGGCCCCGCTGTCGGGAAGGAACGAATGGGGTTGGTCAGTCGGCGTCGGCGTCCTGTTTGGCGATATCGGCACGGACTTCGTCCATGTCGAGTGCCTTGACCTGACCGATCAGGTCATCGAGCGCATGACCAGGCAGCGCGCCCGGCTGGGAGAAGATCTGGATGCCGTCGCGGAAGATCATCAGCGTCGGGATCGAGCGAATCTCGAGGGCTCCGGCGATCTCCTGTTGGGCCTCGGTGTCGATCTTCGCGAAGGTGATCTCGGGATTCTTCTCCGACGCCTCTTCGTAGACCGGGCCGAATGCCTTGCACGGGCCGCACCACTCGGCCCAGAAGTCGACCATCACGATGCCGTCGGCGGTGACGGTCTTTTCGAATGCGTCGCTGGTGAGATCAATGGTTGCCATGAGGTACTCCTTGTTCGGGGGGCATTTGGTTTGAACGCTCGCGCACCCGGCTGTATTCCGTTGCGTACGCCACACCTTCCGCGTGGTGCGAGTTCGCCGCGGTCGGGCATGCTGGAGGAGTGACGACTCCGCTTTCCATCCTGGACCTGGCGATCATCGGTGAGGGCGAGACCGCCTCCGATGCATTCACGGCCAGCGTGGCGCTCGCTCAGACGGCCGAGCGGCGCGGGTATCAGCGGGTCTGGTACGCCGAGCACCACAACATGGCGTCCATCGCCTCCTCCGCGACGAGCGTGCTCATTGCGCACGTCGCAGCGCACACGACGACGATTCGCCTCGGCGCCGGCGGCGTGATGTTGCCCAACCACTCGCCGCTCACGATCGCCGAACAGTTCGGCACGCTCGCGACGCTGCACCCCGACCGCATCGACCTCGGCCTCGGTCGGGCGCCCGGCAGCGACCAGAACACGATGCGGGCGATGCGCACCGACCCACGCTCATCGGACCGCTTCCCCGACGACGTTCGCGAGTTGCAGGGCTACCTCGGTGAAACCTCGCGGGTGCCCGGTGTCGTCGCTGTCCCGGGTGCCGGCACCAACGTGCCGCTCTACATCCTCGGCTCGTCGCTCTTCGGCGCTCGACTCGCCGCCGCGTTCGGCCTGCCGTACGCGTTCGCGTCGCACTTCGCGCCGGCCCATCTGCTCGACGCTGTCGCCACCTACCGCGCCGAGTTTCAGCCGTCCGATCAACTCGCCGAGCCACACGTGATGGCCGGCGTCAACGTGATCGCCGCCGAGTCCGAGGACGACGCCGAGCGCCAGCGCGTCACCGTGTCCCGCCGTCGCATCGCCCGCTTCGTCACACCGCGTCGCGCACTCACCGACGACGAAGCCGACGCGATGCTCGCCTCACCGCAGGGCCAACAGATCGCGCAGATGACGCACTACACCGCGGCAGGTACGCCCGCGATGGTGAAGGAGTACCTCGACACCTTCGCCGACGCGGTCGGTGTTGATGAGCTGATGACCGTGCACCCTGCACCCACCGTCACCGAGCGTCTCCACTCCGTCGAATTACTTGCCGACGCGAACGACCCCGTCACGGTCTGAGCGCAGACCTCGGGGACTTCCGGATACCCAGGTCCGGAGATCGGTCGCATGACGCCGACCGTCAGTGGTCTCAAAAGCCCTCAGATTCCACGGACAGGGGACGTAGCGGCGGCACTCCATCGTGCGACCTCCTCATGATGACGTTGCTTCGTTGAGGCCGCGTGGTGACGACGAGTCGACCGATCAAATCGGTCTCACCAGCCAGCGTGCACGATGGGTGTCACAGAGATGACGCGCCGATCACGGGCACAACGTGGTTGCTGTCTGACGCGCTGCTCGGTCAGCCACCGCTTCGAGGGGTCCAGAGACCCCGCCAGAGAATTTCGCGACAGCGTCTCGCTCGCCCGCGGGTCGACGCGCAGGGGATCTCCGGCCCTCGACGGTCGGAGCGTTGACATTAGGGTCGCTGGCATGACCGAGATCGATCGTGCACGCCGCGCCCAGCTTCCAATGCCAGATCAGGCACCGACTGTCGGGTTCAAGTACGACGCGACCGATCCCGGCAAGGGGTTCCCCGATCTCGAACCGATACGACCGCCTGCGGGCGCCCCCAACGTGATCATCGCGCTCATCGACGATGTCGGCTTTGGCGCCTCGTCCGCGTTTGGCGGCCCGTGCGAAACACCGACAGCGGAGCGGCTGGCCGCCGCCGGCTTGAAGTACAACCGTTTCCACACCACAGCGCTGTGCTCTCCCACTCGCCAGGCGATGCTGACCGGCCGCAACCACCACGCCGTGGGCATGGGCGCCATCACAGAGCTGGCGACGTCAGCACCCGGTTACAACTCGATCCGCCCGAATTCC
>CAXMZV010000377.1:0-4715 GCA_964199985.1 Candidatus Ilumatobacter isfjordensis
CTTCAGTGACGACGCTGCGCGAGTCGACGGCGCTGTGCTCGAAAAGATCGAGCCCCACGGGAAGCACCTCTTTTACCACTGGTCGACAGGCGAGGTCGGCCACGTCCATCTCGGCCTCTTCGGCAAATTCAGGATCCATCGGGGCGACGACCCGCCAGAACCTCGGGGTGCCGTACGGATGCGGCTGGAATGTGATGCGGCGACCATCGACTTGGCCGGGCCGACGGCCTGCTCGATCGACGACCCCGCAGTGCGCAAGGAGATTCTTGGTCGCCTCGGACCGGACCCGATCAAACCTCGCCAGAACCGCCAGAAGATGTTCGACAAGATCCAGAAGTCGAAGCGTGGCATCGGCGACCTGATCATGGATCAGTCGGTCGTGGCCGGTGTCGGCAACGTGTACCGCGCCGAGGCACTTTTTGTCTGCGGCATCCATCCCCTCCGCGCCGGGGTCAACTGCGACGACGTCGAACTCGACGCACTCTGGGTCACCATCACCGCCATGTTGCGCCAGGGCGTCAAGGACGGCCGAATCGTCACCGTCAGCCGCAGCGAACTCGACCTCCCGAAGGGCGGGCGTATCAAACGGGGCGAAGCGACCTACGCCTACAAGCGCAACCACTGCCTGCGGTGCGGCACTGAAATTCAGCTGCTCGACATCCAAAACCGCACCAGTTACCACTGCCCAACCTGCCAGCCCAATTGAAGCGCCTGTTCAGATCGCAATCACGGCGGGAGATCGCGGCGAACAGATTGGGTACGGTGCGACATGGCCAACATTGTCGTCTCATCGATCACCTGGGTCCACGTGCCGAAGCCGGTGACGCTGTGACGATTCCCAGGGTGCCGTGGCACAACGACCCGACCACGCTGGACAAGATCACCGCCGCAATCGATGCAGCAGGATGTTGCGTGGTTGAAGATGCCATCGACGCTGACACCGTTCAGGCCATCCGGCGCGAGCTGGTGGCATTCGACAGTTTCGGTTCGATCGGTGCCAGTGCCTTTGAGGGACACACCACGCGTCGGACGGGCGCGCCGCTCCCCCGGTCAGCGACCTTCCGCTCCATCGCGATGCACCCAGCAGTCATGTGCGCTGGGAGCCACGTACTCGGGCCGACGACCGGGTGGAGGTTTTCGGCATCGGAATTCATCCAGATTGGGCCTGGCGAGACAGCGCAACGGTTACACCGCGATCAGTGGAAGTACGACATGGTCGACTTTCCCAACGAGATCGAGTTGAACGGAATGTGGGCGATCAGCGACTTCACCGCAACGAACGGTGCGACCCAGATCATTCCGGGCAGTCACCGAGACGGCAACGCGGAGCCGCTTGATCCGGATGCCGCCGAGCCCGCGGAGATGGCTGCCGGATCAGTCTTGCTGTACACGGGCAGGCTCTACCACGGGGGCGGTCCCAATTCGAGCGACGCGTGGCGTCTCGGGCTGTCGCTCCAACATGCGGTGAGTTGGCTGACACAATCGAGCAACCAATTTCTCGAATGCCCACCTGACGTCGTCGCCGACTGGCCCGACGAGCTCCTGCGGTTCATCGGGTACGCCAAGTCCGGCAACGGGCTGGGATACTGGCGCGACAGCGAAGATCCACTCAGTGCAGTTCATCCAGACCGCGAATTCGAACGGGGCTGGGCAACGGTGCGGCCAGACTGAACAGCTGTTGATCCGCTGGGGCCCCGGACGCCTACAGGAGATCGAACCAGACGCCGTCTTGCGCTGTGCCCATGTAGTTAATGAAGATCTCATCACCTTGGGTGATGGGGCGTACTGCTGTGAACACCAATTCAGCAGGGGTCTCGAGCGTCTCGGCGTTCGGTGCATAGCTGTGGTTGTACAGCGAGCCGTAGCCAAGAGCCAGGGCAGTCGACTCGCTCCCCCACCCGAACACGTAGCCGTCGGCACCCTCCATCAACGCCTCGCCTTGCGCCCCGTCGGTGATCAACATCGGGCATCGCTCGATCTCTTCGCCGGCGGCGATGTCTCGTTCGGCAAAGACGCCGCGCCCGGCTCCTGTCGGCGATTCTGCGATCCGAAGGTGAGGTGCGATGCCGGTGGCCATGGCGGGCAAGTCAACCGCCCGCTACTGCGCTTGCCACATTGGAGCGTCGGAATCTCCGCGCCAATGAGCCAACCGTCGCTGCGCTTCCGGCATCGCCGCATCGTGACGCATTCCCGCCTTGAGGCGCATCAACGTCGCGGCAACGAGGCGAAGCTCGGCGAAGGCTTCGGCGGCCGGGTCACCGACCATCGACTGGCCGTAGCCAGCGGAGAAGTCTTCGTACCAGGCGGCGTCGCCGCCCCAGCGGCTGTGCCAGGTCATCATCGGTGCGTGGTCCCACCCCGGCGGAGCCCAACACAGCAGGTCCCAGTCGATCAGGACAGGACCGTCGACGGTCATGATCACGTTGCCAGGGTGAACGTCGCCGTGGCACACGACGGACCCGTCTTCGTCGGCCCAGTTCGGCCACCGGCCGATCGCGGCTTCGATGCCCTCCCGCGCGGCATCGTCGAGTGCCTCACCGACGTCGTCGAACAGCGACGGGAAGTCCCACCACGGAAAGTCGACCGGCCGCGGAACCGGGTAGGCGGGGGGCACGTCACTCCGTGCGAGCTCGTGCGTTCGACGCACCATCTCACCAACCGACCGCCAGTCGATCGGCCGGCCGTCAGCAGGCAGGTATTCCCACGCTGTCGCCGCGAGGTCGTCACCATCGAAATGCTCGTCCAAAGATGACTCGCGGACAGGGCGAGGTACCACGAGCCCCCGGTCCCGCAGCACGGCAGCGAGCTGGATCGAAGCTGTGGCCGATGCCGTTGGCGAACTCACTCGCAAGACGACATCACCAGCACGGTAGATCGCATTCATCCCCGCTCGGAGCAGCGTGGGTGCACCCAGGCCCCAGTGTCGTGCAGCGGCGGTAGCGAGCTGCGCCGCAGCATCAAGATCGGTGACCGGACGGTCGACGAATGGCCGCTCCGCTCGTGGTTGCCTCATCGGGTGCTCAGCGCGCCGTCAGCACGTCGAGGCCTGGGTTCAAGCGGCCCGCCGGGTCAAACTCATGCTTGATCCGAGCGTGCACAGCAGCTTGGGCCGCATCAACCGAGCGCTCGGGCCGCGGCCTGGTGTGGTGGACAACGCCCACGCCGATCTCCGCGACGAATGAGCCCGGTGGAGCCACTCGCAACGAGACCAGCTCGGCGGGCGGCATCGACCACCGTCCTCCGGCCGGCAGTTCCGGCCCTGAGGCGGCCGCGACGAGCGAGAATCGTTCGGCCATGTCGGCCACGTCACGCTCATCTCCTTCGAGCAACACCCAGGTCGTCGCACCGTCCCAGAGCACCGAAGTCGGCCTGAACAGGCCCGTCAGGAGATCCCACGGGTCTCCAACAGAGGTGAACCATTGTTCGTACGCTGCCTTGGGCCGCGTCCGCAGGATCACATCGCCGATGAACCCGAGTGTCCCTCGCGACCCCACGAGCAAGCGGCAGAGATCGAAGCCGCTGACGTTCTTGACGGTCGGCCCACCGGCCTTGACCACTTTGCCCGCCGCGTTGACGTAGTTCGCTTGCAGCAGCGCGTCGCGCATCGCTCCGTACGCGAGCCGACGAATACCGCTTCGCCCCGTGGCGAGCGCCCCGCCGATCGTCCCGCCGGACGGGATAGCGACCTGCTGGCCGTGTTCGCCAAGCGCAGCGTCGACCTCATCGACCGGTGTGCTCGCGCCGCAACAAATGGTCATCTCGGCCGGCTCGATCCAGGCGATGCCCGCCGGGGCATGAACCAGGCGAATGCCATCGATCGGCGCTGACCGCGTGCCCATGCCGGCGATGCAGACCTCACCGACCGAGCCGACTTGTGCAGCAAAGTCTTCAACGCTCAGATCCATGCGCCCTCCGGCGGTGCACTGTGAATCTCACCGCACGTTGCGGGGTCGGGCAGAACTTTGTCGGGGTTCGAGATCAGCTGCGGGTCGAAGGCCCGACGAAGGTCAGCCTGGGCAGCAAGGTCCGTCTCGGAAAACATCAATGGCATGAGATCGCGCTTTTCCAGCCCGATGCCGTGTTCGCCACTGAGGACACCGCCGGCATCGACCGATGCTTTGACAATCTCCTTGCCGGCGGCGTGCACGCGCTCGGAGACACCAGGGATCGAACCATCGAACAGGATCAACGGGTGCAGGTTGCCGTCGCCAGCGTGGAACACGTTGAGGACACGCAGGTCGTAGCGCTCGACGATCTCGTAGATCTGCTCGAGCACGCCGGCCAGCTTGTTGCGGGGCACCACCGTGTCGTGCAGGTAGTAGTTCGGCATGATGTTCGCGATCGCGCCGAACGCCGACTTGCGACCTTTCCAGAGCAAGGCGCGCTCGGCATCGTCCGCCGCGACGCGAATGTTGCCAACGCTGCGCTCGGCGGCCAGTTCACAGATCCGCGCGACATCGGCGGCAACGCCCTCGGGCGGCCCAACCACTTCGATCAGCAGCGCTGCTGCCTGGTCGACGGGCAGGCCGGCATGAATAAACTCCTCGACGGCGATCAAACAGAGCTGATCCATCATCTCGACAGCCGCCGGCACGATCCCTGCGGCGATGATGTCGCTGACGAGGTTCGCTCCCTCGGCCACCGAACCGAAGTCCATCAGCATCGTGGCCACTTCGGGCGGGTTCTGCATGAGCCTGACGCAGATCTTCGTGGCC
>CAXMZV010000378.1:0-4697 GCA_964199985.1 Candidatus Ilumatobacter isfjordensis
GGGCCAGGTTGCCGGCCGCATCGAATCAGTGGAATCCGTGGCCGACATCGTCGCCGACACCGTGCGCGGCTTCGCTGAGACCGTCGCCCGACTCCAGGGCTGACCCAGCCAGTTCCGGATCGAGTTACTTCGGGGTCGGGACCAGCCGAAACTGAGTTACTCCGGGGTCGCGCCGGCAACGCGCTCGACTGACCGCCGTCGGTAGCCTGCGCACTCATGGCGCACGAGTTCATTTATCAGGCCTACAAGCTGAAGCGGGTCTACCCTCCGGACAAGACGGTGCTCGAGAACATCTCGCTCTCGTTCTACCCCGGCGTCAAGATCGGCGTCCTCGGCAGCAACGGCGCCGGCAAGTCGTCCCTGCTCAAGATCATGGCCGGCCTTGACGACGGCTTTCAGGGCGAGGCACGCCTGACCGCTGGCCACACCGTCGGCTATCTCGCTCAGGAGCCCCAGCTCGACCCGGAAAAGACCGTGCGCGGCAACGTGATGGACGGCGTTTCCGAAGTGCAGTCGATCATCGACGACTACAACGCGGTCATGGCGAAGTGGGCCGACCCGGACGCCGACTACGACAAGATCGGCAAGCAGCAGGCGATCCTCGAAGACAAGATCGCAGCGACCGATGCGTGGAGCCTCGATCGCAACGTCGAGATCGCGATGGACGCGCTCCGTTGCCCGCCCGACGATGCCGATGTGACCGTGCTCTCCGGTGGTGAACGCCGCCGGGTTGCGCTCTGCCGCCTCCTGCTGTCACGCCCCGACCTGCTGCTGCTCGACGAACCGACCAACCACCTCGACGCCGAGTCGGTCGACTGGCTTGAACGATTCCTCGGCGAGTACGCCGGCACTGTCGTCGCCATCACCCACGACCGCTACTTCCTCGACAACGTCGCACAGTGGATCCTCGAACTCGACCGCGGCCGCGGCATCCCGTTCGAGGGCAACTACTCGAGTTGGCTCGAGCAGAAGCATGATCGGCTCGTCGCAGAAGAACGCGGCAATGAGGTCCGCCAGCGCGCACTGCAACGCGAGCTCGAATGGGTGCGCATGGGCCAGAAGGGCCGTCAGGCCAAGGGCAAGGCCCGCCTCGCGGCGTACGAGAAGCTCCACGCCGAAGCGAAGGCAGCCGAGAGTCAGGATTCGAAGCTACAGATCACGATTCCGGCCGGTCGCCGACTCGGCGACCAGGTGATCGAAGTCGAGGGGCTGAGCAAGGGCTTCGGCGATCGGCTCCTGATCGACGATCTCTCATTCACACTCCCGCCCGCCGGCATCGTCGGCATCATCGGCCCGAACGGCGCCGGCAAGTCGACGTTGTTCAAGATGCTCGCTGGCCGGGAAGAGCCGGACTCGGGTTCGATCAAGATCGGCGACACCGTCGACCTGAGCTACGTCGACCAGGACCGTGACGATCTCGACGCCGACGCGACCGTCTATGACGAGATCACCGGCGGCGGCGAAGTGCTCGAAGTCGGTGGCCGCGAGATCCACGGTCGCGCCTACGTGTCGAGTTTCAACTTCAAGGGCACCGACCACGGCAAGCGCGTTGGTGACCTCTCCGGCGGCGAGCGCAACCGCGTCCACCTCGCCAAGCTCTTGAAGTCAGGCGGCAACGTGCTGCTCCTCGATGAGCCGACGAACGACCTCGACGTCGACACCCTGCGGGCACTCGAATCCGGCCTCGAATCGTTCCCCGGTTGCGCCGTGGTCATCTCCCACGACCGCTGGTTCCTCGATCGCATCGCCACCCACGTCTTGGCATTCGAGGGCGACAGTCAGGTGCGCTGGTTCGAAGGCAACTTCAGCGAGTACGAAGCGCGACGCAAGCAGGAACTCGGCGCGAGCGCCGATCAGCCCCACCGCATCAAGTACAAGAAGCTCAGCTGAATCATCTTGGGGTCAGACCCCAAGTGTGATCACACGTGCGCCGGGGCAGCAGTGTTCGGGCTCGCGGACTGGGTCGCGCGGTGCAATTCGAATCGTTCGAGCAGGTCATCTTCGGGCATCGGTCGGGCAAAGTAGTAGCCCTGCAAGAGATCGAACCCGAAGGACGACATCAGAGCCGCATCCTCGGGCTCCTCGATGCCTTCGGCGACTGCCGACAGGCCGAGGCGATGCGCCAGTTCACACACCGACACCACGATCGCCTCGCTCGCCTTGGACGTCCGCGCCTCACGCACGAACTGCTGATCGACCTTGAGCTCGTCGAGCGGCAACTGCGGCAAGACTGACAGCGAGGTGTAACCGGTACCAAAGTCGTCGATCGAGATGCGCACACCGCGGGAGTGAAGCGGAGCGAGGCGTTCGACGGCTTCGGGAATGTCGAACGCCATCGACTCGGTCACTTCGAGCATGAGGGCAGATGGCGGCAGGTCACGGTCGTCGACTTCGGTTGCGACGCGTTGCGCAAAGTCGACAGAGCGGAGCGAGAGGGGGGAGATGTTGACCGAGACCGAGATGTCGACGTCGAGTCGACGCCAGCGAACCTGGGCATCGAGCGCCTCGGCGAGCACCCAGTCGGTGAGGCGGTCGATGAGACCGGTTCGCTCTGCCAACGGTATGAATTTCCCGGGGGGGACGTTGCCGTGTTGTGGACTCGACCAGCGCAGGAGCGCCTCGACGGAGACGATCGCCCCATCGAGCGGTCGAATCTGCGGCTGGTACGCCAACCAAAGCTCACCGCGCTCGGTTGCGGTCCGAAGATCAGCGAGTAGCTGGAGATCACTGGCGTTCAACGTGGTCGTGGTGCCGTCCCAGTAGGCAACTGCGCGGCCCATATCTCGCGCCGAGCGTGCCGCCACAGCGGACTGACGAATCACGTCGGTGATCGACGTGTCCGAATCGCGCTCGTCGGCGGAATGGGCCAAAGACACGCCGACGTTGGCGTTCAGGCTCACTTCGATGTCACCGGCCAAGTAGCGCCCCGAACCGATGGCCACTTCGATCTGTTTCACGGTCACGGCGACGTGGGCATCGAGCGACATTGCGCGAGTCGGGTCGTTCGGCACGATGACGATCACCTCGTCGGCCGAGCCGCGCCCCACCCGTGCCGATACCGGGAGGATTTGCCCGAGGTCTTCCGCTGCACGCTTGATCAGTTCGGCACTGATCTCGTGGCCCAGCGCATCACGGACCTCGGAGACGCCGCCGAGATACACCGTCGCAACGACCACGTCGGTGCGGGCGGCTTGGCGGCCGAGAATGATCGCCATGCCCCGGTAGTTGCTGACACCCG
The DNA here is from genome assembly GCA_964199985.1 of Candidatus Ilumatobacter isfjordensis. Taxonomy (GTDB): domain Bacteria; phylum Actinomycetota; class Acidimicrobiia; order Acidimicrobiales; family Ilumatobacteraceae; genus Ilumatobacter_A; species Ilumatobacter_A isfjordensis. The sequence continues at coordinate 3,239 of CAXMZV010000378.1, forward strand.
TCTCAGGGTCGAGGGAACCAGCAAGGCGCGAGGTCCGCGCCGTCAGTGCGGTCATCACGGCGAGCAATCCGGCAAACATGGTCAGAACAACCGCATCGGCAAACGACATCCCGTTCTGCGTGAACCGAGTTGTCACGAGGATCGACAGGACGGTCATACCGACCGATGTGAAGAGAAATCGGGGTTTCACGAACAAGCCAGCAAACACCGCCATCGCGGCGACGACGCCGGACACCACCAAAACCCGATGAACGCCCGGGGAGCAGGCGATGGCCACCATGGCCATACCGACATGGACGAGCACGATCAGGTGAGAGTGCGCCGGCCCGATTGCACGAGAGCGACCGAGCGATATCGAGACACCGAGGCTCGCTGCGGTGAGGAGCAGCCCGGGCACCAGACCCAGCCCGAACGCGATGCCAATCGGCCACGTGACGAGCGCCACCAGCGCCAGGATGCGCGCAATCGCAAGGGGGCTGAGGAGTTCGAGCGGCGCGCCCAGCGCGAACCACGATCTGATCTTGGAGAACCAACGGTTGGCAACATCACTGTGATCCAGGCGATCGCTCGTGACCGTCACGGCGCGGCCATCCACCCCGTGGGCCCACCCTGTCCACCCCGCGGTTTCCGACGACACCTTCACCCAGGGGTTATCGACGGGATTTGACTCAAACTTGAATGTTTGATTCGAACCGCTCGGAAATAGCGTCGGTGACCGCCGCCCAGATCCCCGATGTGGGCCTCAGCGCATCCTTGTGCGTTTCGCCGGGCACCAGCACCGCCTCGGCCACATCCCCGGCCGATCGCGCTGCCTCAATGAACGCTGTGGTGTGCCTCGGGTGCACCGTGGTGTCTGCGTCGCCGTGAACACAGACCGTCGGAACCTCAAGCGGCAGCATGTGAATCGGCGATGTGATCGACCAACGGGTTGGTTCCGGAGCGCCGGCGGTGAGGTCGCGGACCGGCTGGGAACCGCTCGACCACAATCGTTCGAGGTCGGTTGGCCCCGACATCGACACCACGAGCGCGGGAGGAGTGTCCGCCGTGGCTGACCCGACGAGAGCCAGATGGCCGCCAGCGGAATGCCCGACAACCACAACTCGGTCTGCATCGATGCCGAGTTTCGATGTGTCGTTCGTGATCAGCTCGATGGCGGTCCGCGCATCGTCGAAGGTCTCGGGCCAACCGCCACCTCCCCCGAGGCGTCCCACGCGGCGATAGTCGACGTTGAACACACCCCAGCCGCGTCGAGCGGCGTCACGCGCCAACGGCCACATCACCCATCGGTTGTACGGCCAACTCCACGATCCACCGTGAAGGAGCACGATCATGGGCGCAGCCGGATGGCCGGCGCCCTGCGGCTCCGCCGCGCGATACACGCCGACCTGGTGCCGGCTCGTGCCGTATTGGAGCTTGCGGGCTCGCCTCATCACCACTCAGTCGAGGCTGTCGAAGATCT